>JANPCW010000591.1:0-5066 GCA_031431155.1 Janthinobacterium sp.
CTATCTTGCGGCGATAAATACGGGCATGCATCCGTTTATGGTTTCCTATGGATTCGAAGATCACAAGAGACTGACCACCAAATTCGATGTGCCCAACGAAATCATCTCGCGCACTTCTGAGGAATTGTGCGGGCGCGTACTTCATGCCATGGACTGAAAAACGCGTTTCCATTATTTCCGCCACGCAATAACTGGTGCCCATGCACGCAATCTGGCGCCCCAATCTTGATTTCTTGAGAATCCCCCCATAACCGGGTTCAGTGCAATCAATAAGAATACCAAATTAGCAGCACGCTAATGGCAGTGAAAATCCAATATTCGACCGGTGCGCCAAACGCCCAGTTTCTATGCCAGGAAATATGCTCTTGATGGAAACGCTTCCACCCAAAAGCTGGATTAATGATAAACCAGAGAAAATCTTCAATAATCCAGAACAGCATGATGGATGCAACCACACGTGCTTCCAGCCGCCAGGACCACTGCGCCATGAAGAACAACGGGAAATGAAAAAATAGCGAGATAAACGGAAATACCCACGCATGGTAACCGGTCATGGCGCGACCACCCCAGAAAATATCGAGCAGCCAGTGGTTTTCAATGCGCCACGTCGGTAAATTAGCCGCCCAGCCAGCATCGCCCTCAATATGAATTTCGGCTTGTGCAAAAAAATAGGCGAGCAAGACAACCGAGCTCAAGGTCAAGACGAGCTGCAGCAAATGGGAGGACAGCATCATTTTATCCTTTGGTCTTTCCGAGTACTGTGTCTAGCACGTGGCAAGCAGCATGCGGTCGGCCAAGCGCTTTGGCTTTGGCACGCATGTCCGCCAATTTGGCTGGATGTGCCAGCAAATAACGAAGTCGATACTCCAGGGTCACCGCATCGAATGCCTTGAGCGCCACGCCTTGTTCGAGCAGGAAGTCGGAATTGCGTTCTTCCTGACCGGGAATCGGTGCGATGACGATCATCGGCAAACCCATCGCCAGACACTCCGAGCTGGTCAATCCGCCCGGCTTGGTGATAACCAGGTCGGCGCACGCCATCAAACGTTCAACCTTGTTAGTGAACCCTTGCGCCAACAATCTGCCGGGATAACGTGTGGCAAGTTCTTGCAGCGCACTGAGGGCCGCAGCGTTTTTTCCCGCCAGGACAATAAGGTAGAAATTTCCGTCTAACCCAATCAAGCGTTCCGCCACTGTATGCAAACTGCCCAGCCCTTCTCCGCCGCCCATCAGCAAAAAAGTCGTCCTTTGCGGATTAATCCCAAACTCGCGTGCACACACGCTGCGATCCAGGTGCTGCGAGAACGCCGGCATGATGGGTATCCCGGTCACATGGATCGCCTCCACCGCAATGCCCTGCTCACGCATGCGGAATGCCACCTCTTCGCTGGCTGCGAAATATCCGGCCATGTGCTCATGCACCCACATTCGATGCAAATCGAAATCCGTTACCTGTACCCAGACCGGACAATTCAATTCGCCCATGGTTATCAGTTGCGACAAGACCTCGGCAGGCAAAAAATGGGTGCAAATAATGACGTCGGGCTTGCACGCAGAAATTTCCCTGAGCAGAGGCTTGGCGTTACACTGCTCGACCCACCGCCGCAGTCTCTGTATCCAGCTATCGGGTTTTGCTTCATTGGTAAGCTGGTACAAATAGCCCCACAATATCGGCGTCTTATTTACGAGAAAAACATAAAGATCGGTATAGACTTTGCGTAGGCCGATGCTCACGAAATTCATGACATCCAGATGAACCGCCATCACATCGAAATCCGGTCTGTCGGCGTAGGAACGAATCGCTTCGGCCGCACGCATATGCCCGGCACCGGCGGAAACACTTAGCAAGAGAATTTTTTTCTGGGCCATGACAGGCTATCAAAATGAACGACAGGCCGAGTTTATGCGGTTTCGATTACAGGTTAATGACATGGAGGTTGTGGCGGCGGTGCTTTTAGGGCCATTCGCCCCTGCGCCCCTGCGCCAGCGCTATGACTTTGAGCCGATGCTGACGCGGTTCTTACCGCATTCATCATCCGGTCACAAATACCCCCTACCATAGGGGGCGTATACCAGTGCATGGTTTGAACCCTGCGCCTTTCTCTCCTTAAAAATGAGCTTGCAAAGCCAATGAATATCGTGCCCCGTCCGTTGACCGATGCGACGCCTGAACGCGCGCCAAGCCCCTCACCAACCAAAATCAGCCATCTGAAACTGCTTCCTGGCGAGCGCGCCGGTGCCGACAATCGGCCTGGAGATGCGGAAAATATGCGGGAACATTTGCAGGAGATCATAGAGCGGCGCCAATTGAGCGCCCTGCTGCAACCGATCATTCGGATGGCGAGCGGTGAGATCATAGGTTACGAGGGGCTGATCCGAGGGCCGTCGGACAGTCCACTGCATTCCCCACTGAACCTGTTCAAGGTGGCGCGCGCCAATAATCAGACGGTGCAAATTGAACATCTATGCCGCCACGTTGTGCTGGAACGCTTTGTCGAATTGAAGCTGCCCGGCAAACTGTTTTTGAATGTGAGCCCGGAATGCCTGCTGCAGCGTGATGCGCGGCACGGCGAGACGCTGGAATTGATCCGCAAAGTCGGCATCAACCCGGACCGGGTGATTATCGAACTGACTGAAAACCAGCCGACCTACGACTACGATCTGATGCGCGAGGCAGTTTTGCACTACCGTGAGATGGGCTTCCAGATCGCCATTGACGACCTTGGCGAGGGGTTTTCCAGCCTGCGCCTGTGGTCGGAGCTGCGACCGGAATATGTCAAGATCGATATGCATTTCATCCAAGGCATCAACACCGATCCGGTCAAGCTGCAGTTCGTCCGCTCGATTCAGGAAATCGCGGAAAAGTCGGACACGCTGGTGATCGCCGAAGGGATCGAAACCCAGGCCGAGCTGCTGGTGTTGCGCGACCTTGGGGTCGCCTTCGGCCAGGGTTATCACCTCGGGCGACCGAACGTCAAGCCAGCGACAGCCTTGCCGGCCGAAGTGGTGAACGCTCTCGCGCGCAGCGGCGTGGCCGTTTACCCCCAACGCAGCGCCGAAAAAAATATTGTGAGCGTCATGAAACTGTTGCACATGGTTCCATCGATCTCGTCAGCCATGCATAACAATGATGTCTACGAATTGTTTATGAAGGATGCGAAACTGTTGATCATCCCCGTGGTGGACCAAGAGGTGCCGCTTGGCCTGCTCAGCCGTTACGAGATGATCGACCGTTTTGCGCGCCCGTACCAGCGTGAGCTTTACGGCAAAAAGTCATGCAGCTTGTTCATGGACGTGCAGCCGATGATCGCGGACAAGAATACCAGCTTGCAGGACCTAAGTTTCAGCATGGTGCAGGCCGATGCCCACCACCTGCACCATGGTTTCATCATTACCGACGATGGAAAATACTTGGGCATGGGCACCGGACACGACCTGATGCGCGAAATCACCCAAATGCAGATAACTGCAGCGCGCTACGCCAACCCACTCACACAATTGCCGGGAAACGTGCCTATCAACGAGCACATCGACCGCTTATTGGGAAGCGGTACCCGTTTCTGGGCCTGCTATTGCGACCTGGACCACTTCAAGCCCTTTAACGATGTGTACGGCTACCGCAAGGGCGATGACGTGATCCAGTTGACCGGTTCGATTCTGAGCGAGCACTGCGACCCGAACCGGGACTTCATCGGCCACATCGGCGGCGACGACTTCATGATCCTGTTCCAGAGCGAGGATTGGGAAAACCGGTGCCGCTCCATCCTCGACCATTTTGGCAGCGCGATCCAGAGTTTCTATTCGAGCGAGGACCGGGACCGGGGCGGCTATCTTGGCGAGGACCGCCAGGGAAAGAAAGCATTCTACTCACTGATCAGCCTGTCGCTGGGTGCTATCAAGGTCGAGCCGCGCCATTACGACTCGCACCATCAGATCGCAACGGCGGCGACGGAATCGAAGAAACAAGCCAAGAAAATGCACGGCAACAGCTTGTTCATTGATCGTCGCGAATCGATCGCATTGAGTGCTCTTGCGACTTAGCGAAGCGCAAGAAGACAGACGCAACGTTTTATAAGCCACCGCGGCCGCTTTCGCGCCATGATCTCAGAGTTGCTTGCGAGGGAGACGGTCCAGATTTCCTGCGTCGATTTCGTGCGCTCGAGCTGCGACGCAGGAACGATGCCTTGCCCCAGAGCCTGGAGTTGTTTGCCGTACTCCTCGGCCTGCTAATGGAAATCGAACAGTGCCCACAATGCTGTTGGCAACAGTTTGTTCTTGATGCTCAGTTGGAAGGTAGCGGCCGGTGTGAGTCTAATCGACGCCATGGATTCATCGCAGATGATGAAGCATCGAAGTGCCAACGGCCAGTTGGCCGTTTCAAGGGAAGTGCACACCCTGTTCGAACCCGCTTGAAAAAGCGAAGTCCTTGATAATATGGAGGCGGGAAGCGGAATCGAACCGCTCTAAACGGCTTTGCAGGTCGCTCCGGTGCCATTGAAATCAAGCACTTAGCAAAAAACCGCGATTTTTGCCTCCCGAGTCCCTTTTTTTCCCGATTTTCAGCCTAAAAAAAAGCAGTATTCGTGCCAGGTTTTAGCACATTGGTGTTGGCGCCCACCAATTTTTCATCCGTCCGCAGGAAGGTCATCGACCCAATCTGACGCTGCGTCGACCACTGCCTATAATCGCATATGCCAGGTTTGCACGTAGATCAGTCGCATGCCGGCAAGCGGGCCAAGCGGGTATCGGCGTCAACATCGAACGGCTGTGTCATTGCCGACGCAACACGAATTATTCGGGCTTCGTCGATGCTTCAGGATAGAGTTCCGGAAGCAGAAACTGCAGCGAGTCCAGCGGCAATCCAAAACGCACCGGTCCAAGTGCGGAATCACTCACCAACAATCCGCTCGATAGCAGGTGCGACAACAGCGATCGCGCCGTGCGCTCGCCGAGGCCGGTCATTTGCGCGAACTCTCGTCGCGTTACCGGGCCGGCCGCAAAGACATGAAGCACCTGATCGTCAACGGTGGACCGATACGGCGTTGTCACCGGCCTTCCGCAGAGAG
>JANPCW010000592.1:0-3154 GCA_031431155.1 Janthinobacterium sp.
CGGCACCGGAGGCCATGCATGCGTAGCCGTTGAGCGCTTCCACGCGCAACTGGTCATCGAGGCTGCGCCCCACCATGTCGAGCACGGTCTCCTTGGCTGAGCGCAGCGCGGCCTGGTCGTTGCGCAACAACTTGGCCGCCCAGCGCTGCGCCTCGTCCATCAGCTGCTCGGGCGCGACAACGCTCGACACTAGCCCGAGCTGCCACGCCCGTTGCGCGTTGACCGGGTCGGCGCTCAACACCAGTTCCAGCGCCACCGCGGTGCCGCACATATTGACCAGGCGCGCGATGCCGCCGTCGCCGTGGTGAAAGCCGCGCCGCGCTTCGAACGAGCCGAACGTGGCGCGCGTGGAAGCGACCCGGATATCGCAGGCCAATGCCAATTCGAAGCCGGCCGCCAGCGCCCAGCCGTTGACGGCGCCGATCACCGGCTTCTTCATGCGGTGCAGGCCCCGGGTCAAACCGCCCAGGCCCAGCTCGGCCAAGTCGCGCACATAGGCTGGCGAAGCGCCCACCACCTCGGGCACGAATTTCTTGAGGTCCATGCCGGCGCAAAACGCATCGCCGTTGCCGGTGACGATGGCGACGTCGGCCGCGCTGTCGGCGCTGAAGCTGCAGAAGGCGGCCACCAGCTCCTTGTGCATCTGCTGGTCGATGGCATTGCGCGCGTCCGGCCGGTTGAGAGTGATGGTGGCGACGCGTTCAAGGACTTGATAGATGACGCTTGACATGGTTTCTCCTGATTGAGTGTTCAGAGCAATGGGATTTCGTGTATATCGAAGCGGGCCGGTTCGAGCGCCTGGATGACCACATCCTTATCGGGCGGAATGTTCAGCATCGAACCGGCCGAGACAAACAAGTCGTAGGGGTTGTCCAGCCACGTCACCCACAGCTGTCCGCGGCGGCAGTGCACCACCATCTTGTGCCGGCTGTGCAACGCCAGGCAGCGCTGGAAAGGGAGTTCCACGGTCTTGGGGATCGCCGGCGCCGGCGCGCGTCCGAACAGGAGGGAGGACCAAAGGATACGGCGCGTTGTCGTGGAAAGGTTCATGTCCCCATTTAGCCTGACAATCGCGCCGTGCTCAAACGAGTTCTGCGCGGATCTCGCATGCGATGCAGGAATGCGTCGGCGCATCACGCGCGCGGTAGAATGCAGCAGCAACGCACCAGACCGAAAGGCGGCAAAGTGACTTCCTATTCCTATCGAACGCCCCCGCTCGAAGCGCTGCGCGGCTTTGTCGCGGTGGCTCGTCGCATGAGCATCACGCTGGCGGCGCAGGACCTGTGCCTGACCCAGTCAGCGGTGAGTCGTCAGATCCAGGCAGTCGAGGAACACCTCGGCACGCCACTGTTCGTGCGCCGCCACCGCGCGCTGGAGCTGACGCTGGCGGGACAGCAGTTGTTCGCACTGGCAGCGCCCTGGTTCCAGCGGCTGGTCGAATTTTCCGAAACCATCCGCGGCGACACGCGGCCCCGGCCGGTCACCATCAGCGCCTCGATGGGTGTCACGACCTGCTGGATCCTGCCGAGGCTGAGCGCGTTCCAGGCCCGGTATCCGCAAATCGATGTGCGCGTTGCGGCCAGCAACCGCGTGCTCGACCTCGAGCGCGAAGGCATCGACCTGGCGATACGCTACTGCCGCGAGAAGAAGGCGCCGAAAGGGGCGCTGTTCTTGTTTGGCGAGGAGGTCTTTCCGGTGGCGCGTGCCGACATCGCGCGGCGCGCATTCGGTGCCGGGGCCAGCCTGCGGGAAGAAGTGCTGCTCGAACTCGACGACCCCATCCAGCTACCCTGGTTGCAGTGGTCGGACTGGCTGGAAGCGGCCGGTAACGGCGCCATCAAGCCGCGCGCGTACCTGCGCTTTAACCAGTACGACCAGGTAATCCAGGCAGCGCTGGCAGGCCAGGGCGTGGCGCTTGGCCGGCGCGCGCTGATCGCCGGGATGCTGGACGAGGGCCGCCTGGTGGCCGATATGGCGGCTCCGGTGGGCCAGAGCGACTACGCGTACTGGCTGATCCGTCCAGAGCCGAGCACGCGCCCGGAAATACAGTTGTTCGCCGACTGGATCATCGGCGAAGCGAACAGCGCATCGACGCCCTCACTGGCCAGTATCGACCGGTAGGCACATTAGTGCGCGCCCCGGGGCGAACCCGGAAATCGACACTGTCTCAGTGATTGCTTGCTGTCGGTCGGTCTGCTTCAAGGCTTAGCTTTAACGAAAATAGAACGTGACCGATATCCTTTCGAAAGACTGGCGCACCCGGTGCCGCGTCAGGACCGCCTGCACTGATCGATGTGATTGATGCCGTGCAGCGCGCAGACGTTTTTTTGATACCGATCACGACCACGATGTTTTCCGCGTCGCCACGTGCTGCCAATGCGCTAAGCTAAATCCCTCAAGCGAAACTTGCTTTCGGAGGTAAGGGGTCGAGCCTTGCAAAAATTTCGATTCAATGTATTTGGTACCTTAGTCGCTGTTGTCGGCTCAACTGGGGCATGGCAGGCTTTTTATCTTGGCACGGAGGGAAAGCGCAGATTGGCTGATTTCGTTGTTCCAGCCAACATTACGAGCGATCAGCTGCCGGAATACCTGGCCGACCTCTTTCACGAACACGCAACGCCGCGCAACAATATGGTCAAGCGGTTGACCTAGCAGGCTCGCAATTGCGTCCGTAACATGAGGTATCGCTATGCCTGACAAAAACACTCCAGTAGCGATTATGGCGGCAGAGGCTGCACCACGAACGAAACCATCGAACTATCCCGAGCCATTCGCCATGCGTATGGCCGGCAGAGAGAAACGGGCCCTTGGGGACGTGTTCAGCCTCTCAAACTTCGGCGTCAATCTGACGCGACTCTCGCCGGGCGCCTCCTCAGCGCTACGCCATGCGCATTCCAAGCAAGACGAGTTCATCTATGTCTTGCATGGCCACCCCGTGTTGCGTACCGATGCCGGCGAAACGCAGCTTTCTCCTGGCATGTGCGCGGGGATCAAGGCTGGTACCGGCGACGGGCACCAGTTGCTCAACCGCACCAGCGAGGATGTCATCTACCTTGAGGTCGGTGATCGCAGTGCGGGCGACGCCGCTACGTATCCTGATGATGACATACAGGCGATTTTGGTCGAGGGCAAGTGGCAATTCGCGCACAAGGAC
>JANPCW010000593.1:0-7745 GCA_031431155.1 Janthinobacterium sp.
GCGGCGGCATCGCGCACCTCGCCGGTCAGCAGCACCTTGCGGTTGAAACTGGCGATATTGACGTGGCCGAACTCGCCGGCCACTTTCGGGATCCGCAACTCGCCCTTGACGGCGATGGTCTTGTCTTCGGTCTGGGCGCCCAGAGTGCGGCGGTCCGCTGCGGCCACGGTGCCCATGACGGCGCCGCCGACGATGATCGGGGCGCAAGCCGACAGGCTGGCCAGCAATGCGCCGCACAGCAAGACTTTCGCCAGGGGGCGCTGCACACTCAGGCTGCGGCTCATATCAGTCATTCACATCTCCTCCGAATAAAGCGACATCGATGCCGTCGCAAATGCAGTGTATCGTTACCAAATGGACTTCCTGGATGCGGGCCGTGCGGTCATGCGGCACGCAGATATGCACGTCGGCGTCGGTCAGCATCTTGCCGATCGCACCGCCGTCCTTGCCGGTGAACGCGACCACCCGCATCCCGCGTTCGAGCGCCACCTCGATGGCGGCGATCACGTTGGCCGAGTTGCCGGAAGTGGAAATGGCGAGCAGCACGTCGCCGGCCTGGCCGAAGGCTTGGACTTGCTTGGAAAAAATTTCGCGGTAGCTGTAATCGTTGCCGACCGCAGTCAGGATCGAGGTGTCGGTGGTGAGCGCCATGGCCGGCAGCGGGAACCGCTCGCGCTCGAAACGGCCCACCAGCTCGGCCGCAAAATGCTGGCAGTCGGCGGCCGAGCCGCCATTTCCGCACGCCAGAATCTTGTTGCCATTCGATAGTGCAAAAAACATCAAGTCGATGGCTTGGGCGATCGGTTGCACGAGCGCGGTCGCGCACTGCATTTTAAGTTCGGCACTTTCGTGGAAGTGCGCAAGGATGCGTTGATTATTCATAGTCTGCCGATTATAGTGCAGCGCTTGGCCCACTCGTGCAAGAGTTGTGATGAATCGTTACACTTCAATCGCATTTTTGAGCCAGCGCAGAGCCCCCGCATCGATCGCAATCACGTCGAAGCGGCATACCGGCAGGACTTTGCGGCGCAGCAGATACACCTGGGCCGCGATGATCAGGCGGCGCTGCTTGGCCGGCGTGACGCTGGCGGCCGCCCCGCCATGGCGCATATCGGCGCGCTGGCGCACTTCGACAAACACCAGCACCTTCCCATCTTGCATGATCAAGTCGATTTCGCCGCCTTTGCAGCTGAAATTGCGTTCGATCAGCGTCAAGCCATGCAGGCAAAGGTGGGCCAGCGCGTGGTCTTCGCCCAGTCGGCCCAGGCGTTGCTTTTCGCTGTACCTTGGCGGGTGCACTGGCTCCATGCGGCGCCTAGGGCTTGGCAGTTACCGGCACCAGCTGGCCGCCCTGGTAGACGGCCGGGGTTTCGACCCGCTCGAAACGGGCCGGGCCGGCGCCAAAACGAACCGACAGGCGCCCGGTGACGCCATCCAGCTTGAACTGCTTGCCCCGTCGAAACGCGATTTCGCGCGCCACCCGGAATGCATCGATGCCCAGCGCATACAAGCGCTCCATATCCGGCGTCGGGGGGCGCTCGCCAGTTTGCAACGTGTGCGGATAGACCATCACGCTCGGATGATCGGGCTGCAACTGCCATGGCAAGTCGAGCAGGCGCACACCGTCCAGGTCGGGGCGCGGCTCGGCCCTGGCGTTGCCGGGGTTGACCGATGAGGTGCCATACACCGGGATGTCATTGCCAAGCGCCGCACGCACCTGGCGCAACTGGCTCGGATCGAGCGCGGCGAACACCAGGGTCGGCGCCTCGTTTTGGATCCGGATCTTAAGCTGTGCCAGACTGGCCTCGGCAATCGCGCCGCCCGCAGCGTTCATCTCCACCATATGCACCGACTGCCCCGCGCGTCGCCAGTGCGCGTCGAATGCCTGGGCCAGGCGGCGCTGCCAGGGCGACTGGGCGCTCGACAGGATCAGGGCGGTACCGGTCGGATAGTCCCGGGCCGCCCACAGCGCGACTTGGCGCGCCTCATCCTCCATCGACAAGCCCATCATTAACAAATTGGGCGGCAACGCGGCGTCACGCGCGCCATTTCGCGCTTCCGGGTAATTGAGAGCGATGGTCGGCTTGTCCACCGCGGCGCTGCTGGCAACGGCGGCCACTCCCGCGCGCGACAATGGGCCAACCACGATGTCATGTTGGTCCAGGCTGGCTTGGTAGGATTGCAAAATCTGTTGCGGGTCATCGCTGGTGTCGATCGCGGTGACGATCAGGCCGGCGCTGTCGCGCTCGTAGGCGGCCATGAAGCCAGCGCGCACGGCCTCGGCGGCGCGGCCGAGATTAGTCGACTGCAGCGGCAGCAACAGCGCGATCCGGGTCTGTCCCCCTGGCGCAGGAGCGGCATTGCCGGGCAATGCCGATGGCGTGAGGTCGGGGCGGGCAGCGTTGACGGCATCGGCCGCTTGCGCTGCTTGCGGCGACGGCTGCTGGTCGGGCCCACTTGTCATCGACGAGATTGGCGCGCACAATCGGCCCGGCGTGCCGCAGGGCGTGCTGCAGCCGCCCAACAATCCGGCGAGCATGCACAGAAGCAGTAATTTCACAAACTTACCTTGCATGAATCCCCCAATGACAGCCCAAGCACCCAGCCACCCTGCCGCGTTAGCGGTCCTCGATGAAGCGGCACTTCAAACCTATCCTATATCAACATTGTATGTCGTGGCTACCCCGATCGGCAATGTGGCCGATATCAGCGTGCGCGCGCTCCATGTGTTGTCGCTGGTGGACGCCGTGGCGTGCGAGGATACCCGTAACACCGGGCATTTGATGACCCGGTTCGGCTTGTCCAAACCCATGATCGCGGCCCATCAGCACAATGAGCGCGAGGTGGCCGAGAAACTGATCGCCCGCCTGCAGGCGGGGCAGCGGATCGCGCTGGTGTCCGACGCCGGCACCCCGGCCGTGTCCGACCCCGGGGCGCGCATCGTCGAGGCGGTGCGGGCCGCCGGGCTGCGCGTGGTGCCGTTGCCGGGCGCATCGGCGGCCGTCGCGGCGCTATCGGCCAGCGGGCTGCTCAACGACCAATTCCTGTTCGTCGGATTTCTGCCGGCCAAGCCCAGCCAACGCACCAGCGCGCTGCAGCAACTGCACCGCGTCGCCGCCACCTTGGTGTTCTACGAAGCGCCGCACCGCATCCTCGACTGCGTCGGCGCGCTGGCCGCAGTGTTCGAGCCGAGCCGCCAGATCGTGTTCGCGCGCGAATTGACCAAGCTGTTTGAGGAAATCCACCGCTGCGCCTTGGCCGATGCGATTGCCTGGATCAACGCCGACCCGCATCGCGAGAAAGGCGAGTTTGTCGTCTTGCTGGAAGGTGCACGGGTCGAGGACGATGCGGCCGAGGCCGAGGCCGAGCGCATCCTGGCCATTTTGCTGGCCGAGTGCTCCGTCAAGCAGGCTGCCAATCTGACGGCGCAAATTACCGGCCGCAAGAAAAACGCCTTGTATGAACGCGCGCTGCAACTGAAGGGCGCGGTCGGAGAGTGAGACTGGGCGGGTGCGGACGCTACAATTTGCACCCGCTGTCTTTTTTGTCGAACAAGATGAGAATCGGGCCAAGGACTCCGCCGGGCATGCCGTCCTTGCAGTCGCGTCTTTTTCCGCGCGCAATACCACGCGCCAACTGGGTTTCAAGACGCAGCGGTTGCGGCGCGATCTGGCCTACCGCAGTACCGACCCGGGCTGGGTCGGGTTCATTGGCGAACTTGCGGGCCGTCTTGCGCGCGGCATCCAGATCGAAACGCGGCGCGGCATCGCCTGCATAGTCGCGTCGCTCGGGGGAGTCCTGTAGCATTACTGCCGACGGAGCCCGAGCGACTGGCTCTATGAAAGTCGTGGGCCCTCGGACTGCGCCACGCACGCGCAGCGCCGGCTTCCTGCGAGCCCGCTCCACGGGTGCTGCCAATTTCTTGATGTCATCTGTTTTAATGATTTCGCTTGACCGCGGCAATGGGGGTAGCGGCCGCACCCACACCTTAAGCGGACTGAACGACGTTGGTTCGTCGGCGGTACTCGGCATGACCATGTTCCGAAGACTGAACAACAGCAAGGCATGCACGACGCCGGAAACGCCGATGCCGGCCAGGATCCGGTACGGCTGATGTGAAGTGGCGCCGTTGATGGCTGGAGTATCGGGGTTCGTATGCACGATCACTTCTGTTTTATCTTGGATATGCCGAATATACTCGTATGCATGCAAAATTAACAATAGTCCATTAATAAAATCGCATCTGAATCGCGGCAATCCATTCAGGTTGTTGATGGCGGCCAGCAGGTTTCGATAAGCTAAATTGTTTGCCGAGAGCATGCAAACCCTTGACCATTGCGCGTCTACCTTGTATTATTTCGCTTCTCGGAGTGTAGCGCAGCCCGGTAGCGCACCTGGTTTGGGACCAGGGGGTCCAAGGTTCGAATCCTTGTACTCCGACCAATATTCGGCTTAACGCCTTCTTGCAGATCTTGTCGTGCAATCAAGTGCGACATTGTGTATCGCCAAGACTCTATATCTTCAACCTTTCGATCGCGGTTTAGTCAGTTCGATGGCATCACGATCGATCGTTTCCGCACTTCGTGTCCGAGCCCGCTTAGTTTTTTCAATGGTTCCCTCCTGCCCCGCATCTTCGTTCCTCAAAAAATGAATATATGCAATGTGACTTTCGGTCGGCGTTAAATCAGGTTATGCTGCGCTGCTGCCAGCAACGCGTTGCGCTGCCTTCCTTAATTGTTACTGTAAGAGTTACTCCATGAATGGTTTGCTTCGCATGCGCCTGACCGTCATCATCATATTGGTTCTACTGCTCAGTGGGTGCGCAAGCGAAGTGATACGCGGTCAGCTTGTTTACGATTTGCGCCCAGAGGGCGCCCGCCCGAATGTATTCTGGCCGCCGGCACCAGAGACCGCACGCTATCGCTACCTGGGGGAGCTGGTCGGCGAGCCGAACTTTAAGCAGAGCAACAATACGCGCAACACCTTGACGGTTGCCTTTAAGTGGATTGTTGGGCTGTTCGAGACCAACCATGCGACCTTGTTGCAACGCCCGCAGCAAGGCACGGTAAGCGACGGCGGACGGATCTATGTAGTCGATGCCGGGCGCAATGCGCTGTTGGTATTTGATCCGAACCCGCCGCTCGAAGACGACTCGAAAAATAAAGACGGCCAGATGTTGATATGGGACCGGGCCGGTGAAAATACGCGTTTCGCCTCACCAGTGGCCGTGGCGATGGTATGGAATGGCGACATCGCCGTGTCGGACGCAAAGCTCGGCATTGTGGTGCGCCTGAATGCAAAAGGCGAGCCAATCGGCCAGCTTGGCGCTGGCCAGCTCAAGCGCCCGACCGGCCTCGCCTTCGATCGGGAGCGAGGCTTGCTATTCGTTGCCGACACCGTCGCCCACAACATCAAGGTATTCGACGGTACCGGCCAACTCGTGAATACCTTTGGCGCGCCAGGCGAAGGCGAAGGCGAGTTCAATGCGCCAACCCACCTGGCTTTTTCGGAAGGGCATCTGCATGTCACCGACACGCTTAACAGCCGCATCCAGGTATTCGACGCCGACAACCGCCCCGTGCGCGCGTTTGGCGAGCGAGGGCAGTATGTTGGCAACCTGATTCGGCCGAAAGGGGTCGCGCTCGGCGATGCCGGTATCGTCTATGTTGTCGAGTCGTATTACGGCCACCTACTTATGTACAACAAGCAAAGCGAGTTGCTGCTGAGCATCGACGGCAGCGGCCTGAAAGGGGGCGAGTTCCGCCTGCCGTCAGGGGTCTGGACCGATCGGCACGGGCGCATTTTTGTCGCTGACATGTTCAACGGTCGGGTCGTAGTGTTCCAGTTCATCAGCCCCAGCGGCAGTTGAATTGCGTTCTAGCGACACAGCAAACGATAAGACCCGGAGCCGCCATTATCTGCCGCTGGCAACGGGGTGCCGGCAGCCGTCTTGGGCTTCGTCTGGTTTTCCTTATGGTAAGATTCGGCACTTTCCGCCCGACATTTTTGGTTGGGCCACAAATAATGAAATGGCGCGACCTCAATGAGAACCTGGTTAATTCTGATTAACGATTTTTCCCACGACTTGTTTACCGGACTGTGGTTCGGCAGCTTCGTGACGTTAATCGTGCTGCGCGGCAAGGTCGGTGACGCTGTCTTGCTGGGCGACTTAACGCGCGTGTTTACCGTAATTTGCTTGTCGTCGCTCATCGCGATCATGCTCACCGGGATATTTCGCTTCTTTTATTACCGTAACTGGGACAGTGCCGACATGGCCGCGATCAAGAAGCGCTTACTGAAAATCAAACACGCCCTGCTTGGATCGTTGATGCTGGTCGGTACCGGCGTGGTCATCGCATGGGCGCTGTGAGCGCGCAGCAGGCGCCGGACATGAATGCACCCGAACAGGCGCAACTGGCCACCCGAATTCACGCCATGCTGGCGGCCGGGATTGGGGGCGATGCAACGCCGTTCGAGCAACTGGCGCTCGACGTATTTGCCTATCAATATCGCTGCAATACACCATACCGCGCCTTTTGCGACGCTCTCAAGCGCCATCCGGACAATGTCAGCCGGTGGCGCGACATTCCAGCGTTTCCGACCGACAGCTTCAAGACTGAGCTGGTCACTTCATTTCCGTTCGACCAGGCGGTGACGGCACAGCTGACCAGCGGCACCACGGCCATTGTGCGCGGCCAGATATTTCGCGATGAAATCGGCCGCGCCCTCGTGTTGGAGGCGAACCGGGTAATGGCTGCAGCATTCCTGTTTCCCGACCTGACCGGCGGCCAGCGCTGCCGCGTGCTGATTCTGGCACCCAGTCCGGAAATGGCGCCATCGATGGGCATGGCCGTCGGCATGGAACAGACCCGGCGCCACTTTGGGACGCCGGACAGTCGTTTTCTGCTCAGTCATAGCGGCATTGACGTGGTTGCACTGGTGGCGGCGCTGACCGAATCGGAAGCGAGCGGCGTGCCGGTCGCAATGATCGGCTCGACCTCGGCTTTCGTCTTTTTTTTCAACGCCTGTCGCAAGCGCGGCGTGTCGTTTCACCTGCCGGCCGGCAGCCGGATCGGCGACGGCGGGGGCTACCGCGGCCGTTTCGGCGAAGTCACCCAGGAAGACTACCTGGCGCTGGCCTACCAGGTGCTCGGCATTCCGGCCACGCACTGCGTCAACGTGCTGGGCATGGCTGAGAGCGCAACCAATTATTTCGATGACACGCTGCGCGACTCAGTAACGGGTGAACCCGCAGGCAAGCGCATGCGGCGCAACCCGCCGTGGACGCGCACGCTGGCAGTGAGCTTGGATGACCTCTCGATCCTGGGGCCGGGCCAAGTCGGCTTGCTGCGCCACTACGATGTCGTCAATTTGCCGACCGTGCTGGCAGTCCAGACCGATAATCTTGGCTATACCGACGCGGCCGGCAATTTCCAGATCGTGGGCCGGGCGCAGCGCGACCCGTCCGGAAAAATTTCGTTGTTGCCAAGCGAACGCACAGTCGGCCCGATGGGCGACAAGCGTATCTTCCGCGTGCTCGAAGCGTATGTCAATTTCTCGATCCGCTTCAAGGCGGGCCGCCTCAAGCCACGCACACCGAT
This sequence comes from Janthinobacterium sp., assembly GCA_031431155.1. Taxonomy (GTDB): domain Bacteria; phylum Pseudomonadota; class Gammaproteobacteria; order Burkholderiales; family Burkholderiaceae_D; genus JANPCW01. The sequence continues at coordinate 7,602 of JANPCW010000593.1, forward strand.
GGTGCCGCCGGCCTGTCCGTGCGGCGAACTTGCCGACTCGATGATCGAAGAAACGCCCGCCAATGCGTTGGCCCGGACTACGCTTTAATTCCTCCCGTAGTGAGAAATTTTTATTTTCCGCATCCGGTGGTCTAACGAACAATC
>JANPCW010000594.1:0-1796 GCA_031431155.1 Janthinobacterium sp.
GCGCACGGTCTCGATGCGCCGCTGGAGCAGCGCCATCAAGTCAGTGCCGCGCATTTCTTCCAGTTGCCAGCGGCTACCCGGATGATCCGACTGACCTTGCTCGGCGCGGTCGATTTGCTGCGACAGCCGTTGCGACTCATCATCGATGATGGCGGTGAACTGATCGCGTTTGGCGTTATCCATCTGCGGGAATTGGCGCATGGTCTCGACCGCAGCCCGGATATTGGCCAGCGCGGCGCGCGTATCCTGCGTTAGCGAATGTAGCAATGCGTCACGGCGGCTGGTGGTTTCCACGTTGCGGGTAATATCTTCCAGCGTCAACACGAATCCATTGAGCGCCGATGCACTGTCGAGAACGGGCACCATGTGGGCACGCACCAGGTGGCCATTGGCCAGCGTCGTGACAAAGTCGGATCCGGTCGCCATTCCCGTCTTGGTTCCCTCGCCTGTCTGCAGGCGCTGGTGCTGTATCTGTTCCAGTGCGTGGACGATCAAACCGCGTTCGATCACACCGAACACCGAGCGGCCTAATCCGATATGGGTGCCGGCTGCGTCCTGCGCGGTTTCCAGTAGTTGGGCGGCGCGGGTATTGTAGAGCAGGATGCGCCCTTCCAGATTGCACACCAGCACGCTTTGCGCCAATTCCGACATCAATGCGGCGAGCCGGTTTTTTTCCTCCGCCAATGCCCGGCTTGCCTGCTCGATTCTGGCCTGCACGTCACCCTGCAAGGCTTGGTGGCTGGCTGCCAAAATATTGAATTTATCAACCAGCGCCCGTACTTCAGGCGCGCCCTGCAGCAACGCACGGTGCGATGAATTCGTGGTCAGCAGCACGACATCTTCGGCCAGCCGTGACAGAGGAATCAGGTAATGCTGGTACAGCTTCATGAGACCGATACCCAATGCCAGCAATATCAGGAATGCCAGCAATCCCAAAGGGGGGCTGCGTTGGACCAGTAAATCATTGAGCAAAGCGCGCTGTTGCGGTGTGAGGTCGAACCCGAAAATCAAGAATACGCATCCGATGACAGCCAGCGCGCATCCGAACAGCAATGCCAGCGTCAACCCAAAACGCATCTTCGGCATCATGCACCGTCCGACAGCAATCGCTTTACCTGTTCGATCAAGGCCCGGGTGGAAAACGGCTTGGTGATATAGGTGTCGGCCCCGAGTGCGAGACCCTTGCTAATCTCGATATCGCGCCCCTTGGCCGACAGCATGACCACCTTCACGTGGTCCCAACGGCTGTCGGCACGGATTTTCTGACACACATCGAACCCATTGAGTAACGGCAGCATCACGTCCAGCAACACTAGATCCGGCTCGAACGACGCCATCAGCGCCAGCGCTTCTTCGCCGTCACGCGCAATGGCAACCTCATAGCCGCGTTGCAGCATGAGAAACTCCAGCGAAATGACGATATTCGGCTCATCGTCGGCTATCAGGATTTTAAAACTCATGCACTGTTCTCCATTTTTGCCAGCGGCAATGTGAAACTAAACGATGCGCCTTCGCCGGGCCCATTCGCCAACCATAGTGTACCGCCGAAATGAGTGATTATTTCACGGCTGATCGGCAAGCCCAGCCCGGTCCCTTGTGGCTTGCCGGTCAGCGTGTCACCGGAACTCGATCCGGTCAGGTTTTCAATGAGGATCAATGTGTCGGATGCGCCATCCCCATCATTGCTGGTTACCTGGGTCAACAGGTTGGCCGTCACACCGGAGGACGCAGTTGCATAACTCACCGTATCGATATCTGCCCCACCGTCGAGAGTGTCGGTACCGCCACCCCCGCCG
>JANPCW010000595.1:0-2694 GCA_031431155.1 Janthinobacterium sp.
CACATGCTGTGCGACGCGACGCATCCTTATTTCGACACCTCTCCGATCGGCCACTTGTGCGATGCGGGCGACTTGCCGCTGCCAAACACGGGAATCGATGCGATGCGCGAGGCGCTGATGCCGCTCGCCATCGAGCTGTTCGGCTCGCATCACATGGTATGGCTGGGGGGCGATCATTCGGTCACGCTGCCCTTGCTGCGCGCGCTCAACAAGGTGCATGGCGGGCCGGTGGCGATGCTGCATTTCGATGCGCATTGCGACACCTGGACCAGCCATTTCGGCGAGCCGTCCGGCCACGGGACCTGGGTTTATGAGGCGCTGCAGGAGGGCTTGCTGATACCCGCAGCCTCGATCCAGATCGGGATCCGCTCGTCGGGCGAGCGTGCGGCGCGCGAGTACGTGAACACGGCGGGCGGGCGGGTGTTTACGGCGCGCCAGTTGCGCGGGCTCGAAAGTCCAGCGCAACTGGCGCCTATCCTGTCCGAGATCCGCGCCCGGATGGCGACGGCGGGCAATCCGCCCGTGTATCTGACGCTCGATATCGATTGCCTCGACCCCGCCTTCGCGCCGGGAACCGGGACGCCCGAACCGGGCGGGATGACGTCGGCCCAGGTGTTGTCGATCATCGAGGAGTTGGTCGACCTGAACTGGTGCGGCATGGATTGCGTGGAGGTGTCGCCGCCGTACGACCATGCCGAACTGACGGCCAATGTCGCCTCGACCTTCGTGTGGACTTATTTGTGCGGGCAGCTTGCCAAACGCAGACCGGGCTACGCGTGAGCGCGCTCTCAAGTGCCCAGGCGCGGACCCTTCAGCTCGTCACAATCTGACCCACGCGCCTTTGTAAAGGATCGGTCCGGTCGGCCCGGCCGGATCGGGCGAGCCGCCTTTCGGCTCAAGGCTCACTGCCAGCAGTACCACGTCGGGGCCGGTTGCGGTGTCGGGCAGCGCCAGCGTAATGCGCTGGTTGTCAGGCAACACGCCGAGCGAGTGCGGAGTGCCCTTCTTGGGCACTGCCCACAATTGCAAACTCTTGTCGCTGGCCACCGGTTGGGCCGCGATCAGCCGCACGTTCAGGACCCCGCGGCGGGTGTCCGCAGTGAGCAGCAAGGCGGCCTCGGCCTTTTCATTGGTCAGCGTGGCCACGTACGATACCAGCGGAGCGTCGAGCGTCCTGGTCAGCATCAGCGCTACCAACAGGGTCGCCACAGCGGTCGATGCGATGCCCAGGCCGCGCCAGAATACGAGGTTGTCGTTGCGCCAGAATGCCCACGGCTTGGCTGCAGGAGCCAGGTGCAAGCGCTGCTCGATGCCCATCCACACGCGTTTCGGCGGCTTCTGGACCGCGCTGAACTCGGCCATCGGTTCCAGTCGCGCGCGCCAGACGGCAATCGTATTGCGCAAGGCGGCGTCGTCGCGCAGCCAGGTCTCGAAGCGGCGCCGGGCACCGCCCTTCAGCGTGCCAAGGACATATTCGGCCGACAATTTTTCGCGCAACGGTCCGTTGTGCCGGATGTTCATGGCTGTTCCCGTTGCGTCAGGCAGGTCTTGAGGCGCTCAAGGCTACGCCGTATCCATGTTTTTACTGTGCCGATCGGCAAGGACATCTGCTGCGCCACTTCGCTATGGGACATGTCGTGAAAGTAGGCCAGCGCGATTGCTTGCCGGTGCAAACTCTCAAGCGCGGCCATGCAAGCGGCCAGGGCTTTCGCGTCGTCGCTCATTTGCAATGCCTCGATCGGCGTCGCATGAGGATCTTGCAAGGCATTGACAACCTCCCTATCGAACATGGGTGCATCGATCTCGACCGGATCGTCGCTGCGCCTTAACACGTCGAATGCCTTGTTGCGCACAATGGTCGCCATCCACGTCATCGGCGCCGACAATTGGCTTTGATAACTTCCGGCATTGTTCCAAATCGCGACGAAACCCTCTTGCAGGGCTTCTTCGGCAAGCTCGCGCTTGTTCAATATACGCACGGCAAAGCCAAACAGTTTCGATGACGTTGCCATGTAGAGAGCGCGGAAGGCGGATGCGTCACGGTTTCCGGTTGCCGCGAGCCAGACTTTCAGCTGTTGAGGGTCGAGCGGATTGGCGTCGAGGGACACTGCTGGCCTTGGCGGTTGACGTATGCGATCGGATGAGCGCGATATTGTCGTGTAGCTTATAACAATATTGGCAAAATCCGCAACCGGCTTTCGCATGCTGCCCGCGCCCAGAGCGCGCAAACGCGCGCAAAAATGGGCGGGTTGACGTGCTTTGAGAGGGCGACGCCCTGCAGTTAGACCGTGCAGGGCACTGCGGCTTACTTGCCGTTACTTGCCGTTATTTGCCGGTCATTTGCCGCAGTTCATCTTCGCTAATATATTCGAAGATTTTCACGACTTTTTCCACGCCGCCCACGCTGCGCGCGATGTCGCCGGCAATCGTGCCTTCACGCTGGGTGACGCGCCCCATTAAAAAGACGATGCCGCGTTCGGTCACCACCTTGAAGGACGCGGCCGACACGGTCTTCATGTCAACCAGGCTCGCTTTTACCTTGGTCGTGATCAGCGCATCCTTCGCGCGCGAGGTATAGGCGGCCGGGCCGGCGATGTCCAATTCATTGAATACCGCACGCACCCCGTCGATGCTGGTTACGTCACGCTCGACGGCGGCCTTGGTGGCGGCGTCGCGCACCTCGCCGGTCAGCAG
>JANPCW010000596.1:0-2186 GCA_031431155.1 Janthinobacterium sp.
GCCACCGCACTCGATACCACCGGGCCCATGAACGGCTGCGGCGAGGCGTCCGATGCGCCTATGCCCAGTTTGGCGGCCACCTCGACCAGGCGCACGATGAAGGCCCGGCCGGCATCGCTGTCTTCTACCACCAGCCGGCGCGCGCAGGTGCAGCGCTGGCCGGCCGAGACGAAGGCCGAGAAAATCGTGTGGTGCACGGCGGCGTCAATATCCTTGACGTCCCACACCACCAGCGCGTTGTTGCCGCCCATTTCGAGCGCCAGCATCTTGCCGGGCTGGCCGCCGAATTGGCGGTGCAGGCTGATGCCGGTCTGGCAGCTTCCGGTAAACAGCACGCCGTCCAGCAGCGCGTTCTGGCCGAGCGCAACGCCGGTATCGCGCCCGCCGTTGACCAGGTTCAAAACGCCGGCCGGCAAGCCGGCCTGCTCCCACAATTGCACGGTCTTGATGGCCGTGCGGGGCGCGTATTCGCTCGGTTTGAAAACGATGGTGTTGCCGGCGATCAGGGCCGGCACGATATGCCCGTTCGGCAAGTGGCCGGGGAAATTGTAAGGGCCGAACACCGCAAACACGCCGTGCGGGCGGTGCCGCAGCACGGCTTCGCCATCTGCCACCGTGGCGTGCGTTTCGCCGGTGCGCGCGCCATACGCGGAGATCGAGATATCGATCTTGTTGGCCATCGTGGCCACCTCGGTGCGCGACTCCCAAAGCGGTTTACCGACTTCCTCGGAAATCAACAGCGCCAGTTGTTCCGTGTTTTCTTTCAACAGGTCGCGAAAGCGCTGACTGATCGCGATCCTTTCATCAAGCGGTGTCAAGGCCCAGCTTTCAAAACTTGCGTGCGCGGCTTGGCATGCCCGCTCGATATCGGCGGCCGTGGCCTGGCGGCTGGCCCACGTCTGGCGCCCGCTCGACGGGTCGATCGTGACCAGTTCCGAACCGCTGCCGGCGAGCCACTCGCCGTTGATGAAATTACTCTTGACGGGCGCGACCGATAGATCAGACATGGAGATTCTTCCTCAAATTGAGTGACAGCGTGCGTACCGGATCGCCGGTGTGACAGCGCAGCAGTTGCTGCTCATCCTGCGACAGGGCGATCCTGTCGTGGACCGGATGGGTCGACGATACGATGATGCGGAAATCCGCTAATTGCGTGTTCGAGACCAGCACCGGTTCAGCGACGCCCTCATGCGCCCCGCCCGCCGCTGACGCCGGTTCGATCGCGGCCAGCGTGCTGTCGCGCACTGCCCGCAGTTCGGACACGCGCGCCTGCAGCACCGGGCCGCCATCGAAGATGTCGATGTAGCCTTCGAAATACATCCCTTCCTGCTCCAGCAAGCGGCGCGCCGGCGCCGTGCTCAGGTGGACTTTGCCAATCACTTGCTGCGCCTCGTCCGGCAGGTAGGCCACGTACATCGGCTGGCGCGGCATCAGCTCGGCGATAAACGATTTTTTTCCGAGACTGGTCAAGTCGTCGACGTGATGGAAATCCATCTTGAAGAAATGGCGGCCCAGCGCTTCGTAGAACGGCGAGCTGCCATCGGGCGCCTGAAAGCCGCGCATTTCCGCGATCAGTTTTTCGTTGAACAGGTGTGGAAACTGGGCGATGAACAGGAGCCGGCTTTTCGAGAGCAGTTTGCCGTTGGTGCCGCCGCGGTAGTCGGGATGCAGAAACAGCGAGCACAGTTCGGTGTTGCCGGTCAGGTCGTTCGACAGGTACAGCGTCTCCATGCGCGAGAACACCTCGAGCTCGCGGCTGGAATGGACCAGGGTACCGATGCGATAGTTATAAAACGGCTCGTCCAGGCCGACCGCGGCCTTGATCGCGCACACGCCGGCCAGCCGTCCGTTGGCACTGTCTTCCATCACGAACATGTAGTCGCGCTGGGCCGGCGGGATGGTTTCGGCGAACGAAGCGCAGGCGATCTCCAGGCGATCGCCCAGCATTTTCATGTCGGGCTTGAGCGTCGTCATGCCGGTGCCGACCTGGCTCGCCAGTGCATAGAGGGCATCGAGGTCGGCGGCATTGATTGCGCGTACAACTAGCATAGTGTTCTCACGGTTATCCTTAGATTCTGACGCAGATCACGTTGTCACCGGGGGCGACCTTGAGGAGGTCCTGCACCGCTTGCGGCAGGCTGACGCTGTCGGCCGACTCGAGCGCCGTGCTGGCGAACGTGACAGCG
>JANPCW010000597.1:0-4859 GCA_031431155.1 Janthinobacterium sp.
CTTCACGCGCCAGCAGGCGCTGGTAACCATCGAGGTAGGCATTGACCTCGACGTTTTGCATCAGGAACGGCGAGTCGAATGTTTCGATATCGGTGTGGCTGCGGATCAGCTTCGGCTCCAATCCGATCGCGCAGACCCGGCACGACAGGGTGCGGATCGCTGCCAGCATACCGTTAATAAAGATCCGCTCGGCGCTGACGGCGTTTTCGTCATCTTCATCGGCACTGGCAAGCACGTCAAACAATTCCACCCAGTCCGATGCGGGCACCGCACTGATCCACTGATAGTCGGTATTAACAAACAGCACCTGGTCGAGCGCGTCGCTCAAATACACTGCACCGAGCGCCGGCGGCAGGATGCGATACGCGATCCGGCGTTTCAGCTCCGTGAAAAAGCCGTCATTGGACAGGATGCCGATATCGGTATATAGGCTCGCATGGCGGCGGCTTGCCAGCACGCGCAAGCCGTAGCTGCGCAGGGCGCGCGCCTGCAGCGGGTTGCGTATAAGTAATTGGGACAAGGCGCGCACGCGGGCAGTCGCTTGCGCGGTATCGCCCGGGTGCTTGGGACGCAGCGCCGCGAACAGGTCGACCAGCACATTGATATTGTCGCTTTGAACGTTAATGCGTTCGAGTATTTCAAGCATGAATAAGGCGCGTAAGAAAAATGCATAGTGTACCGCGCAAGCGTCTGCCGTTACGTTCGCCAGCGAACATATACCGACCTTGAGTGCTCGCAGCGAAGGCATGGAGTTGGGGCCGGCTTGCCACTGCTCGCGCGGTCGGTCCGTGATCGTCGGTTTGACGCCACTCTTAATCAGGTCGACACCATCGTGGGACGCGAGCGTGTTTGGGAACGAAGCGGGACCTCGGATTTTGCATGAAATCGGCGTGAACGGCCAAACCGAGAGCGGGCCCGAGCATGCGAAGTATGTCCGCGCACAAACTTATTCCGGGTAAACAGCGCATAATGGTGCTATGAGAGGCTTCGAATGCACGCCATCATTACTCAGCGGAAGGTTACGCAGATGAAAACCAGTAATTTGGCATGGATCACGCTTGCCGCTCTGGGCGCCGCTGGCAGCGCACAGGCGCAAAGGCGGTTGCCTGGCTCGTTCGATGCCGGATCCGTTTTCCAGCGTGAATGTGCCGGTTGCACTAGCGGTCGGCTCGGTGCCCCTGGCAACGCGGCGATGGCAGGCGAATTGAGTGCCGTCTCCTTGCTTGAGGCGCGGATCCTGGGCGATACCGGCCGTCGTGACCAGCACGGCATCGTGTTCGGTCGTCAGCTTTATGTGGGATTGGACGAACGGCTAGGCGCTTGGACGCTGGCGCGCCGGTTCAGCCTGCAATATCCGGCGCTCAGCGCCGAGGCCGACCCGTTCACGGACCGCATCGGCGCCGGCTCTAGCAACCTGGCTGCCTACTCCGCCAAGCGGTTCGATTACACGGTCAAATATGCGCCCCGCAAACGCAAGGGCGTGATCGCGGAACTAGCCTACAGTTATGGTGAAATGCCCGACAACAACGCGCTCAACCGCGCCTACGGGGCAACCTTTGGCTACGTTAATGGCCCGGCCAGCATTCGGCTGGCACATTCACGCAAGAATACCAGCAACCTTGCTCTGGGCTCATTGGTGAAAATCGACACCCGGGCCAATAATAGTCTGATATCGGCCAACGTTGTTCTGGGTACCATCACCGCCTATGCGGCCTACGGCCACAACCGAGGCGCCGGCGGCTCCCCCTGGAATGCAGACAACCCTTATGGCGCGCTGGCCCGGTCCATGCCATCGAGCAAGAGCCGCGACGTGTTGGTGGGTGTGTCGGTGGCGCTAGGGGCGACCACGCTCATGGGCTCGTACATTCGCAAGGATGATAAAGATATCGCCAACGACGATGCCAATCAGCTAGCGGTCGGCCTGTGTTACACCATGTCGAAACGCACCGACGTGTTTGCCTCGTACGCCAAGATCACAAACCGGAGTGGCGCCGGCTACGCAATCGGCAATGCAAGCGGCAGTGGCAATAGCGCACTCAACCTTGGCCTGCGGCATTCCTTTTAATCACTGCGAGGCAACCAAGCTGCGCCTGGGTCAGTTCATCGGGCGTGGCTTTTATCCTGGCTTGGATGCCACCGCGGGCGCCTTGATCACACCGCAATCGGTACCCAGCCAGGTGCCGGATCCTTCCGATTGCATCTGATTGCTGCTGCCGTTGAGCGTCGCACGCATCTGCATTTTCATCGTGTACGCGGTAGTGCTTTGAAAGGTCAGCGCGCCTTCGCCGCTTGATGGGGGATTGTTGCAGGTAAACGAGAAGGGCATGACGCCGCCGGAAACGGGGGACGCGGAGGCTTTGCAGTCGCGTTGCGGATCCAAGGGAACCACATTGCGCTCAACCATTTCCTTGGTCATGCACATTTTGATGCGGGTACCCGCTTCGGGCCCGCCCAGGCTGACGTTCATGCCTTGCCCGGCCAACATGTCTTCCCACACTTTGCGTTGCCCGGACGGGATATTTGCCATTTGCTGTTGCGCCAATACCATCATTTGCGCCATCTCGCCGCTGCCCGATGTCATTCGGGCATTTAACTCCCACAAGCCCGGTTTCATGTTCTGCGCCGAGACCGGTAGCGCCATCAAGGTCAGGGTGGAGCAGAGCGCAAGCGCACGATAGTTGCGTTTCATGGTGACTCCAGGTTGGACATAAAGCTGTTAACAATAAACTAAAAGGCTGGAACGGGACGCGCGCCAGGCCCAGGCCTGGGCGCGAGGCAGGTAGCGATGGAGCAAGCTCCAATGATATGTTCTAAAATACCAACATCGATTTGTGAGACACTTATCAACTTTGGTTGATAGGAAAACTTGTGAAGCTCATTACCGCCCTCATGATAGGCATCGGCATGCTGTCGCCTGCCTTCGCCCTGCCTGCAACGTCCAACGCGCCGACCAGGATTGAAAAGTCGGGCTTGACCAAGCCGCTGAAAGTGACCGAGGTGGAAGGAATCACCGAGTACCGCCTCGGCAACGGCATGCGCGTGCTGCTGTTTCCCGATGCCAGCAAGCCAACCCTGACCACCAACATCATCTATATGGTCGGTTCGCGCCATGAAAATTACGGCGAAACCGGGATGGCCCACTTGCTTGAGCACCTGTTGTTCAAGCCGACCGCCAATTTCGGTGTGAAAAAGGGCACCAAGACCCCGGTCGAAGTTCTCAACGCGAGCGGTGCGCAGTTCAACGGCACCACCTGGTTCGACCGCACCAATTACTATGCGACCTTCCCGGCCAACGAGGACAACCTGCGCCAGTTGCTGGCGCTCGAAGCGGACCGCATGGTGAACGCGCCGATCGATCAAAATGACCTGTGGAACAGCACGACCAACAAGGGCGAAATGACGGTGGTGCGCAACGAATTCGAGATGGGCGAAAGTGATCCGATCGGCGTGACCAACGAGCGTATCCAGTCGGTCGCTTTCGACTGGCACAATTATGGCAAGTCAACCATCGGCGCCCGCTCCGACATCGAGCAAGTGAACATCGCGCGCTTGAAAGCCTTTTACAAGACCTACTACCAGCCCGACAACGCGATGTTGATGGTGGCGGGCCGGTTCGACCAAGCCAAGGTGCTTAAACAGGTCAATGAGCTGTTCGGCCGTATTCCCAAGCCAGCGCGCGTGATACAGCCGACCTACACGGCCGAGCCAACCCAGGACGGCGAGCGCTCAGTGACCGTGCGCCGCAGCGGGGGCACCCAGTTCGTCGGCGCCGGCTACCATGTGGCGCCGTCGGCGCATCAGGACGCCGTGGCGCTGGCCGTGTTGGGCCGCATCCTGGTTGACGCACCCAGCGGGCGCCTGCACAAGGCCCTGGTCGAGACCAAGCTGGCGAGCCGCCTCGATTACGACGTGGTCAGCAATTTCGAACCCGGGTACCGCATTTTTGGCGCGGTGGTGCCCAAGGACGGCAAGCTCGACCTGACCCAGGAGGCGATGCTCAAGGTGCTCGAAGGCTTGAAAGCGGCACCGATCACGCCAGCCGAGGTGGCGCGCGCCAAGCAGCAGCTCAACAAGAACATCGAACTGGCCAGCGCCGATACGGCGCGCCTGACCATCGCGCTGACCGAGTCGATGGCGGCCGGCGATTGGCGCCTGTTCTTCCTGCAGCGCGATATGCTCGACAAAATCGATGCCGCCAGCGTGCAAGCGGTGGCCGAGAAATATTTGAAGGCGTCGAACCGCACGGTCGGGCGATTTATCCCGACCGATGCGCCCGACCGCGCCGAAGTGCCGGCCCGCAGCGACGTGATGGCCTTGGTCAACAACTACCAGGGCCGCGCAGTGGTGGCGCAGGGCGAGGCGTTCGATCCGAACCCGGGCAACATCGAAAAGCGTACCCAGCGCTTCACCTTGCCTGGCGGGCTGAAAGGCGCGCTGCTGCCGAAAAAGACCAAGGGCGGCATGGTGAGCCTGGCGCTGACCTTGCACATGGGCACCCAGGCTAGTCTCGAAGGCAAGGCCACGGTTGGCACCTATACGGCCGGCATGTTGATGCGCGGCACTGAGCGCCTGTCGCGCCAGCAAGTCAAGGACGGGTTCGACCAGCTGAATGCGCGCGTGGGCATTCACGGTAACGCGGAAGGCGTCACGGCAACCCTCACGGCGACCCGCGAGAAACTGGCTCCCGCGCTCGACTTGCTGGCGCAAGTGCTCAAGCAGCCGGCTTTCGCGCCGCTCGAATTTGCCGAACTCCAGCGTGAGCGCGTTAACCGGGCCGAACAGGATATTCCTGAGCCGCAGCCGAAAGCTGGAGCAGCAATCGTCAAAATTTCTCGCGTCGGAATGTGCGGCACAGATTT
>JANPCW010000598.1:0-5147 GCA_031431155.1 Janthinobacterium sp.
GTCGCGCTGGCCGGGAAGGGGTGCAATACCTCGTTTGCGTTCAACCGCAAGGAAGCCAAGGACCATGGCGAAGGCGGCACCATCGTCGGCGCCAAGCTGGCCGGCAAGGTCGTCATTATCGATGACGTTATTTCGGCCGGCACTTCGGTACGCGAATCGGTCGCGATGATCCGGGCCGCGGGCGCCACCCCGTGTGCAGTGCTGATCGCACTTGACCGGATGGAGCGTTCGGGCAAGGACGGCGCCTTGTCAGTCAATTCGGCGGTACAGGAAGTGAGCCGCGAGTTTGGCATTCCGGTGGTCTCGATCGGCAACCTGGACGACCTGTTCAACTACCTGTCGGGCGCGGGCGCCGATCCGCAGTTGGCGCAGTACAAGGAGGCGGTGTCAGCGTATCGCAAGCGCTACGGTGTCGCATAGTTTGGCCGGTTTCAAGAATATTCAATACTTTTAGATTGGCCATCAATTCAAAATAAATCGCTTGACGCCTGCTTTTTTGGAGGCTTCTACAAGCGCGTCATCCAGCGTGGCAAGCGGCATGCTTCGCGTACGCCTGGCTGTTTGGCGAGTAATCGCCAAACAGCCAACGCATCGTGACAAAATTATCGAGAGCAAATCGCATTAATCACGCCCGTCCTTGATCAACGTTTTTGTATTAATGCCGAGAATTGGGGGGTGTGATGTCATAAATTTGTGCATCTGCGCAACAGCCGCTGCAACATCGTACGGTTGAGCTGTCCCGGACGGTATTAGATCCGCAACCGCCTCGCCTCTAAGGATAATTGTGTAACGATTACCAAGTTGCACGCCACGCAAGAGTTCCGGCAATTTCGTCTTTGCCTCGTATGATCCTACTTTGATGTTCATCGCATTATTCCCATGTTCGTGGTAAGGCCAGTCTATCAACTAGTCTTCGCCAGTCAAGGGAGATTTGGGTGCCGGAACCCGGCCGATAAATGCATCTCGTTCTATTCCAGCAATAAAAAACCGGGCGCTTGTCCCGGTTTTTTTACCTAAATCCAGCGCAGCTGTTTAGGCCGTCAGTTTTTGTTTCAGCAACTCGGTCAGTTGCGCCGGGTTTGCCTTTCCTTTGCTGGCCTTCATCGCCTGACCGATCAGCGCATTGATTGCCGCTTCTTTACCAGCGCGGTATTGCTCCACCGATTTCTCGTTGGCCGCCAGTACCGCATCGACGATCTCCTCCAGCGCGCCGCTGTCGGAAATCTGTTTCAGGCCCTTGGCGTCGATCACCGTGTCGGCCAGGTTGTCGTCGCTATCGTTGGCCTCCCACATGCCCGCAAACACTTCCTTGGCGAGCTTGTTCGAGATGGTGCCGTCGGCGATGCGCAGCAACAGCAGCGCCAGTTGCGCACTCGACACCTTCGATGCGCTGATGTCGACGTTCTCGCGGTTCAGGGTCGAGGCCACGTCGCCCATCAGCCAGTTGGCTGCCGTCTTCGCCTGGCTCATGCCGGCCTTGGCGACGACCGCTTCGAAGTAGGCGGCCAGCGCCCTCGACTGGGTCAGGATCAAGCCATCGTAGTCGGACAACGCGTAGTCCCGGGTAAAGCGGGCACGCATCGCATCCGGCAGTTCCGGCATGTCCGCCTTGACGCGCGCAATCCACTCTTCCGAGATGACCAGCGGCGGTAAGTCGGGATCGGGGAAGTAGCGGTAATCCTGCGCGTCTTCCTTACTGCGCATGGTGCGGGTTTCTTTTTTGTCAGGGTCGTACAGGCGGGTCGCCTGCACCACCCGGCCGCCGTCTTCGATCAGGTCGATCTGGCGCCGCACTTCGTAATGAATCGCCTCTTCGATGAAGCGGAACGAGTTCAGGTTCTTGATCTCGCAGCGCGTGCCGTATTCCTTTTGCCCGAGCGGGCGCACCGAGACGTTGACGTCGCAGCGGAACGAGCCTTCCTGCATGTTGCCGTCGCATACGCCCAGCCACATCACCAGCGAATGCAGGGCCTTGGCATAGGCGACCGCTTCGGCCGCGCTGCGCATGTCCGGTTCCGATACGATTTCGAGCAAGGGCGTGCCGGCGCGGTTCAGGTCGATCCCGGTCATGCCATGGTAATCCTCGTGCAGCGATTTTCCGGCGTCTTCTTCCAGATGGGCGCGCGTCAGTTGCACCGTTCTGGTCTCGAACTTGCCGTCTTTTTCGAAACCGAACGATAGTGTGCCTCCGATCACGACCGGGTCGGCAAACTGGCTGATTTGATAGCCCTTCGGCGAATCCGGATAAAAATAGTTCTTGCGCGCGAAAATGGAGTGGGGCGCGATCGTTGCGCCGACCGCCAGACCGAACTGGATCGCGCGTTCGACCGCGCCCTTGTTCATGACCGGCAACACGCCGGGCAGCGCCAGATCAACCGGGCTGGTTTGGGTGTTGGGTTCCGCGCCGTACCGGGTCGGTGCGCCGCTGAAAATCTTGGACTGGGTCGTGAGCTGAACGTGGTTCTCAAGACCGATGACGACTTCCCATTGCATAGCATTCTCACTTAATTGTGGGTCAGAGTTTTTTTCGCGCATTTAAACGAATTGTGGGTCAGAGTTTTTTTCGCGGCTTCATGCAAAAATTACTCTGACCCCAACATTATAAAATGTCCGGCACCCGCAAATGCCAGTCGGTCGCCAGCTGGAACTGGTGCGCAATGTTCAGCAGGCGGCTTTCCGCAAAATAATTACCGATGATTTGCAAGCCAACCGGGCGCCGGCCGTTCTTCTCGCCCTGTCCGAAGCCACACGGAATCGACATCCCGGGCAAGCCCGCCAAACTGGTCGAGAGAGTGAAAATGTCTGCCAGATAGTTCGCTACCGGATCGTCAGTCTTGTCGCCCAGGTCCCATGCGACGGTCGGCGCAACCGGCCCCATGATCACATCGCATACGCTGTTTGGCCCGCTCATCGCCGCCTGGAAATCCTGTGCGATCAGGCGCCGGATTTTTTGTGCTTGCAGGTAATACGCGTCGTAGTAACCGTGGCACAGCACGTAAGTGCCAACCATGATGCGGCGCTGTACTTCCGGGCCAAACCCTTCGGCCCGGGTTTTCTTGTACATGTCGGTCAAGTCCTTGTACTCGCTGGCGCGGTGGCCGTAGCGCACCCCGTCAAAGCGCGACAGGTTCGACGATGCTTCGGCCGGCGCGATCATGTAATAGACCGGGATCGACAGGGCGGTGTTAGGCAGCGAAATGTCGACCAGCGTCGCGCCCAGCGTCACGTATTGAGCGAGCGCGGCGCGCACGGCTTGCTCGACATCCGGCGCCAGGCCGGCGCCGAAATATTCGCGCGGCACGCCGATCCGCAAGCCCTGCAGCGGTGCGTTCAGCCCGGCCGTAAAATCTTCCGTGATGCCGCCTTGTTGCGGCGTCAGGCTGGTCGAGTCGCGCTCGTCGAAACCGGCCATGGCGCTCAGCAGCAGGGCGCAGTCTTCGGCTGTCCTGGCGATCGGACCGCCTTGGTCGAGCGAGGAGGCGAACGCGACCATGCCGAAGCGCGACACGCGGCCATAGGTGGGTTTGATGCCGGTGACGCCGCAAAATGCGGCCGGTTGGCGGATCGAGCCACCGGTATCGGTACCGGTTGCCGCCGGCGTGAGGCGCGCTGCGATCGCCGCGGCCGAGCCGCCCGAGGAGCCGCCCGGCACCGCCCGCTGGTCCCACGGATTCATGACCGGGCCAAAGGCGGAATTTTCGTTCGAGGAACCCATCGCGAATTCGTCGCAATTGAGTTTGCCCAGCGTGACCATGCCGGCGGCGTTGAAGCGCTGCACCACGGTCGCGTCGAACGGGCTGACATAATTGGCCAGCATTTTCGAGCCGGCCGTCGAACGCCAGTCGCGCGTGACAAAGATATCCTTATGCGCAATCGGGATCCCGGTCAGCGCGCCGCCCGCGCCGTCGGCCAGGCGCTGGTCGGCCGCCCTCGCTTGCGCCAGGGTCAACTCAGGGTCAACGTGCAGGAAAGCATTGAGGCCGCTCTGGCCAATGCGTCCAAGGTAGTGCTGCGCCAGTTCGGTGGCGGACAGGGCTTTGCTCTGCAGCAATGCCGACAGTTCTTTGATTGTTTTTGTGTGCATGGCGTTCAATTCGAATTCGGTTTTCGTTTAGCGGGCGGGGCAATTATTCGATCACTTGCGGCACCAGGTACAGGCCGTCCTCGGTCTTGGGCGCCACCGCCAGGTAAGCTTCGCGCCGGTTCGGCTCGGTGGCGACATCCTCGCGCAGGCGCAGGGACAGCTGGTCCATATGGGCCGCCAGCGGGTGTGACAGCGGCGCCACTCCCGTGGTGTCGACCGCCTGCATTTGCTCGGCCAGCGCGAAAATGCCATTGAGCTCGGTGAGCGTGGTTTCGGCGTGGTCGTCGGCCATGTCGAGTTGCGCCAGATGGGCGATGCGTTTTACGTCGGAAAGGGTGATGGACATGGCGAGTGGCGCGGGCAAGCCGCGCGAAAGTTAAGTGGCGTATTAAGTGGCGTATTTTGCAACGTGAATAAAAAAATTTCCAATACCGGCAGGAACGTCAGAATGCCCCGCATTTTGCATGAAACGGGTTCGCGCTTCTTAGTGCTGATTCGGCGAATAGCAATAAATTATAAGGTAGAATGGCGGGTTAATGCGTTGCTGGCGCCGATTCACTGCTGCCGCAGCAGATACGAGACGGCGTCAAGCGCCCCAAAGCGCGCTGGAAACCCCCTAATAATGCTTATGCGCACACCGGTTGCGCTTCAGGACACACATGTTTGGTTTTTTACGCAGTTACTTTTCGAATGATCTGGCAATCGATTTGGGCACGGCGAACACCCTGATTTACGTGCGAGGCTTGGGGATCGTGCTGGACGAACCATCGGTCGTTGCGATCCGTCAGGAAGGCGGCCCGAACGGGAAAAAGACCATCATGGCAGTGGGCAAGGAAGCCAAACAGATGCTCGGTAAAGTGCCTGGCAACATCGAGGCGATCCGCCCGATGAAAGACGGCGTGATCGCCGACTTCACGGTGACCGAGCAAATGCTCAAGCAATTCATCCGCATGGTGCACGATACCAAGTTCTTCAAGCCATCGCCGCGCATCATCATTTGCGTTCCCTGTGGTTCGACCCAGGTCGAGCGCCGCGCGATTCGCGAGTCGGCGTTGGGAGCGGG
>JANPCW010000599.1:0-10138 GCA_031431155.1 Janthinobacterium sp.
GCAGTTAGAGTGGCGCCATGATTATCCAGTTCTACAGGCGGGGCAATTGTGGATATCCACATGCCAGGAGCGCGGGCTCACCGTAGCCGCTAACGACTATTGCGCGACCCAGCCGCCATCCATGTTCCACGCCACGCCGCGCACCTGGGTGCCCGCTTCGCTGCAAAAGAATACGGCAAGCGCGCCCAGTTGTTCCGGCGTGACGAATTCACCCGACGGCTGTTTTTCCGCCACCAGGTTTTTCTTGGCCTGCTCGTTGCTGATGCCTTCGCCGGCAGCGCGTGCATCGACCTGATTCTGCACCAGCGGCGTCAGGACCCAGCCCGGGCAGATCGCGTTGCAGGTAATGCCTGTGTGCGCCGTCTCGAGCGCGGTCACCTTGGTCAGCCCCACCATACCGTGCTTGGCCGCCACATAGGCCGACTTTTGCGCCGATCCCACCAGCCCGTGCACCGACGCCAGATTGATGATGCGGCCCCAGTTGCGCTCCTTCATGGTCGGCAGTGCCAGGCGCGTAGTGTGGAACGCGGACGATAGGTTGATGGCGATGATCGCATCCCACTTTTCGGCCGGGAAGTCTTCAATATTGGCCACGTGCTGGATGCCGGCATTGTTGACCAGCACATCGACGACGCCGAACTTGTCGGCCGCGAACGCCATCAATGCGGCAATTTCTGCCGGCTTGGACATGTCGGCGTTATGGTAGGCCGTTTGCACCCCGAACCTTGCCGCCACGTCCGCTTGGATTTGCGCGATTTCGTCGGCCGGACCGAAACCGTTAAACACGATGTTGGCTCCCTGTTCGGCCAGCGCCCGCGCGATCCCTAAACCGATGCCGGAAGTCGAACCGGTCACCAATGCTGTTTTACCGCTTAACATGGTCGTTGTCATTGAGTCCTCTGTATAAAATTGTCTGAATGGTGGGTAAATGGGGGGCGAACGCGCGCTGCGCTACACTTTGATAAGATCTTAAACGCAACGCCCGGTAAAATGTGGCCCTTGCGCAGATTTGAAGCAATCACTATTGAAATTGGCGACAAATATCCATCCAACAAGGAGCTGGCATGATCGAAGCGAAAATAAAATCCGTCCAATGCATCTCCCTGTCCGGTTTGCATCAGATGGCGTACAAGGAATGGGGCGACCCGGACAATCCGAACGTGCTGGTGTGCGTGCACGGTGTCACGCGCGTGTCGGACGACTTTGATAATATGGCGCGCGCGCTGGCCGGGGCCTATCGCGTGGTCTGTCCCGATGTGGTCGGGCGCGGACGCTCGGGCCGCCTGGGCAACCCCCAGTTGTACCGGATTGCACAGTATGTCAGCGACATGGTGACCCTGCTGGCGCGCGTGCTGGCCAACGGCGAGCGCCAGAGCGTGGACTGGTTCGGCACGTCGATGGGCGGCTTGATCGGCATCGCGCTGGCATCGCTGCCCGGCAGCCCGGTTAGCAAACTGGTGCTGAACGACATCGGCCCCACGCTCGACCCGGCCGCGCTGCTGCGCATCGGCGACTATATCGGTCAGGATGTGCGCTTTCCGAGCTTCGAGCTGGGCGCCAAGTTCGTGCGCGATGTCTCGCTCTCGTTCGGCGAGCACACCGAAGCGGAATGGCGTAAGCTTGCCAGCGACGTGCTGCGCCAGGATAAGGACGGGCAGTGGGTGCGCCACTATGATATGGGGCTGGCCTTGCCGTTCCGATTGGCCACGCCGGAATCGACCCAGGCCGATGAAGCGATGCTGTGGGCAGCCTACGATGCGATCAAATGTCCGACCCTGCTGGTGCGCGGAGCCGAATCGGATTTGTTATCGCGCGAGACGGCTGCGATAATGACGCAGCGTGGACCGGAGGCGACCCTGGTCGAGATTGCCAACGTGGGCCACGCACCGACCTTCGTGCATGCTGACCAGATCGAGATTGCCAGAAATTTTTTGCTGGCGAATTGAGTTCTGAGAGTGGCGCGGCCAAGACATGAATCGAATTGAGGAGCTGTATGGGTATGGAAATTAAACGATTAAACGTAGGAAAACGCTTGTCCGAAGTGGCAATCCACCGCCACACCGTGTATCTGGCGGGACAAGTCGCGGACGACGTGACGCAGGATATCGTGGGCCAGACCACGGAAGTGCTGGGCCACGTGGAGCGTCTGCTGGCGGAGGCAGGAAGCGACAAGACATGCATCCTGATGTGCCAGATCTTCATCGCCGACATGGGCGACTTCGCCGGCATGAACCAGGTGTGGGACGAGTGGGTGGCGGCCGGACACACGCCGCCGCGCGCCACGGTAGAAGCGAAGCTGGCCAATTCGGCGTGCCTGGTCGAAATCGTCATCACCGCAGCACAGCGCTAGGCGCCCATGGTTTCTATCGCTGCACTCTCGAGTGCGACGTCGACCCAGTTGGCGCAAGGATTGAGTGCGGATGACAGCGCGCGCGTGCAGGATGCGCTGGCATACGCGAGTGAAGTCTATGCCGACCAGGTTTGCGCTTCCGGGCAAAGTGCGCTCGAATTTTGTGCCGGTGTAGCCAATACGCTGGCATTCCTGCGCACCGATGCGGAAACCCGCATCGCCGGCCTGTTCGTTGAGCTGCCCGCGGCTGCGGCCGAGGGCATCGAGCCCCGCTTCGGCAAGCAAGTGTACGACCTGGTGACGGGCGTGCGCCAGTTGATGCGGCTGCGTGAATTGACCGTCAAACAGCAGGCTGTCGGACGTGGCAAGAACGCGGCCCAGCAGGCGGTGGCGCAAGTTGAAACGCTGCGCAAGATGTTGCTGGCGATGGCGTCCGATATGCGCGTGGTGCTGGTACGGCTAGCCTCGTGCGTGACGACCCTGCGCTACTTCGCGGACCAAAAAGTGTTCAACGAGCTGACCCGCGCCTATGGCAAGGAGACGCTCGACCTGTACGCGCCGCTGGCCAACCGGCTCGGTATCTGGCAGTTGAAATGGGAGCTCGAAGACCTGTCGTTCCGTTTTATCGAGCCGGAAACGTACAAACGCATCGCCAAAATGCTGGAAGAAAAACGCATGATGCGCGAGGGCTTTGTCGATACCGCGATCATGCGCCTGCGAACGGAACTGGCGGCCGCCGGGATCAAGGCCGAGGTGTTTGGCCGCCCCAAGCACATCTACAGCATCTGGAACAAGATGCGCGGCAAGGAGCTCGATTTTAGCGAACTCTATGACGTGCGTGCATTTCGCGTCATCGTGGACGACGACAAGACCTGCTATGCGGTGCTGGGCCTGGTCCACAATATCTGGACTCCGATCCCGACCGAATTCGACGACTATATTTCACGCCCGAAGCCGAACGGCTACCAGTCGCTCCATACGGTGGTGCTGGCCGAGGATGGGCGCCCGCTGGAAGTGCAAATCCGCACTCATGAAATGCACAGCTTCGCCGAATACGGGGTGGCCGCGCACTGGCGCTACAAGGAAGAGGGCGGGTCCAATTTCGCGGGCCAGAAGTACGATGAAAAGATTGCCTGGCTGCGCCAGTTGCTGGCGTGGAAAGCGGACGTCGCCGATGCCGTCGCCGGCCAGGAAGAACTGCAGCGCGAGTGGGTGGAAAAGCTCAAATCGGCGACCCTGGACGACCGCATTTTCGTGCTCACGCCGCAGGCGCGCGTGCTCGAATTGCCGGTCGGCGCGACCCCGATCGACTTCGCCTATCACCTGCACAGCGACGTCGGGCATCGCTGCCGCGGCGCGCGCGTGGACGGCGTCATGGTGCCGCTCAATACCCAATTGAAGAACGGCCAGACCTGCGAAATCATCACTGCCAAAGGCGCCCCCGGCAGCGCCGGTCCGTCGCGCGACTGGCTAGGCGCAGGCTACGCGGTCAGCGCCAGGACGCGCTCGAAGGTGCGGGCCTGGTTCAACGCGATCGACCTGCAAGAGACCATGGCCAATGGCCGCGCGCTGGTTGAAAAATCGCTGCAGCGCGAAGGCAAGACGGCGGTCAAGCTTGAAGCGCTGGCCCATAAACTCGGCTTTGCCAAAGTAGATGAGTTATTCCTATCGGTCGGCAAGGACGAGTTCAGCCTGCGCCACGTCGAGCAGGCGCTGCACGACAGCGGCGAGGTGGTCGAGCCGGAAGATGCGGTAGTGCTGGGCAAGAGCCGCGCATCGAGCGTTGAGAAAGGTGCAAAATCGGGGGTGCTGGTGGTGGGCACCGAGGGCTTGATGACGATGCTGGCCAAGTGCTGCAAGCCAGCCCCGCCCGATAGCATCGTCGGCTTTGTCACGCGCGGCAAAGGGGTCTCGATTCATCGCGCCACGTGCAAGAATTTTGCCGAAATGCGCGCCAAGGCGCCCGAGCGCGTGATCGTGACCGAGTGGGGGCGCACCGGCTCGGAAACGGTGTACCCGGTGGATATTTTTGTGTTGGCCGGTGACCGCCAGGGATTGCTGCGCGATATTTCAGAGATTTTTTCGCGCGAGAAAATCAACGTCATCGGCGTGAGCACGCAAAGCGCCAAAGGTCAGGCGCGCATGACCTTCACGGCCGAGATCGGCTCGACTGCACAGTTGCAGAAAGCGCTCAGCGTGATTCAGGAAGTCAATGGCGTGCTGGGCGCGCGCCGCAGTTAATGGCGCGCGTGCGCCGAGTGGTGCGGGTGATGTGGGTGGTGCGGGTGGTGCGGGTGGTGCGCCGGCATGCCGGCCACTTCGGCCTGCAGCGTCACATGGTCGATCCCGTGCTTGCCAAGCAGCATGGTCTTGACGGCATGTAACACCTGCGGCCACGCTTGCAAATCGATGATTTCAACGTGGCCGATTAGGGCCGGCTGGCCCGGCGACATGTCCCAGACATGCAGATCGTGCACTGACAATACGCCAGTCACCTGTTCCAGGTCGGCGCCCACTTGCAGGTAGTCGATATGGTGCGGCACGCCTTCCATCAGGAAGTGATACGACTGGCGCAAAATTGCGACCGTCGACTTCAGGATCAGTAGGGACACGAACAGCGACAGCAGCGGGTCGATCTGCATCCAGCCAGTCAGGTGGATCACGGCGCCGGCGATTAGCGCCGCTACCGACCCCAGTAGGTCGCCCATCACATGCACCAGCGCGGCGCGCGTGTTCATGCTGTTCTTGTCCTTCGACAGGACATATGCCACCACCAGGTTGATGGCCAGTCCGATGGCGGCCACGACAAATACGGTTGCCCCTTGCACCAAGGCCGGTTTTGCAAAACGCTGCGCCGCCTCGAAAACGATCCAAGCCACCACGGCCAGCATCACCAGGCCGTTGATAAAGGCGGCCAGCGCTTCGGCCCGGCCAAAGCCGAAGGTATGCTTGGCCGACGGCGGGCGCTTGGCAATGATCTGGGCCAGCAGCGCCAAGCCCAGCGCGGCCGCATCGGTGACCATGTGGCCTGCGTCCGAGATCAGTGCCAGCGAGTTCGACAGGAAGCCGGCGGCCACTTCAACGCCGGCAAAGCTCAGGGTCAGACCCAGTGCCCATGCCAGGATCTTCTGGTTGCGGTTTTCAGTGAAATGGGCGTGCTTGGCGTCGCCTGCGCGGTGGGCGTGCAAATGGGCGGAGCCGGGCGTGTCGGTTTTTGCGGGCATTAGAGTTTTGATGGGGGATTGGTGGGCAGTTGGACAAAGTGTAAAGCAATTGCGGTACGTTGCCGATGGAACGTGCATAAAAAGGAGCATTATCTTTCCTTAATGCAAACCCATTCCATCTTTCCTGGAGGCCATGCAAGCGCGGCATGCATGGTCACTGACGGGATCGCGAAAAACCCCTTGTCATTCACCTGTCGGCTCTCTATAATGCGGGTCTTCGGGCGGTTAGTTCAGCTGGTTAGAATACTTGGTCGACATCCAAGGGGTCGGGGATTCGAATTCCTCACCGCCCACCAGAATATATGCAAGAGCGAGAAGGGCAGGCCGGTAATGATGGCGCGAACGACTACCAGAATTCGGGAGCGACGCTAGTCGGGATGTTTTTCTTTGCAAAAGAAAAAAGCGCGGCTAGTCCGCGTTTTTTTTCGTCTGCGTTTTTTAGTGCCCGTTTTTTACCTTCGTCTCACCTTCGTTTACCTTTGCTGGCGTGCGCGCCGATATGGAGATCACCATGCTTACAGTCCGACTTCCCGATGGTTCAGAGCGCCAGTTCGAGGGACCCGTCACGGTAGCGCAAGTGGCCGCGAGTATCGGTGCCGGGCTGGCCAAGGCTGCGCTGGCCGGCAAGGTCGACGGGCGTTTGGTCGATACCTCCTATTTGATCGAGAACGATGCCGCGCTGGCCATCGTCACCGACAAGGACGCCGACGGGCTTGAAGTGATTCGTCATTCGACGGCCCACTTGCTCGCCTACGCGGTCAAACAATTGTTCCCGGATGCGCAAGTGACGATCGGGCCGGTCATCGAAAACGGTTTCTTCTATGATTTTTCATACAAACGCCCGTTCACGCCGGAGGATCTGACCGCGATCGAAAAGAAGATGGTCGAGCTGTCCAAGCGTGACGAGCAAGTGACCCGCCGCGTCATGCCGCGCGACGAAGCGGTGGCCTACTTCAAGTCGCTCGGCGAACTGTACAAGGCCGAGATCATCGGTTCGATCCCGGCCGATCAGGAAGTCTCGCTCTACACCAACGGTGAATTTACCGACCTGTGCCGCGGCCCGCACGTACCGTCGACCGGCAAGCTCAAGGTGTTCAAGCTGATGAAGCTGGCCGGCGCCTACTGGCGTGGCGACTCCAAAAATGAGATGCTGCAGCGCATCTACGGTACTGCCTGGGCCCGGAAAGAGGACCAGGAAGCCCATTTGCACATGCTGGAGGAGGCCGAAAAGCGCGATCACCGCAAGCTCGGCAAGTCGCTCGATCTATTTCATTTCCAGGAAGAAGCGCCGGGCTTGATCTTCTGGCATCCGAAAGGCTGGGTGATCTGGCAGCAGGTCGAGCAATACATGCGCGCCGCCTATCAGGAAAACGGCTATCAGGAAGTGAAGGCGCCGCAAATCCTGGATCGTTCGCTGTGGGAAAAGACCGGTCACTGGGATAACTATCGCGAAAACATGTTCGTGACGGAGTCGGAGAACCGCGCCTATGCGCTGAAACCGATGAATTGCCCCGGTCATGTGCAGATTTACAACGCCGGCATGCGCAGCTACCGCGACTTGCCGCTGCGCTACGGCGAGTTCGGCCAGTGTCACCGCAATGAGCCCTCCGGCGCCTTGCACGGAATCATGCGGGTGCGCGGCTTTACCCAGGATGACGGTCACATCTTCTGTACCGAAGCGCAGATCGAGAGCGAAGTGACGGCCTTTCATCCGCAGGCGATGAAGGTGTATGACGATTTCGGGTTTACCGATATCGACGTCAAGCTGGCCCTGCGCCCGGACAGCCGGATCGGCAGCGACGACGTGTGGGATAAGGCGGAAGAAGCGCTGCGTTCGGCGCTGCGCGTGTGCGGCGTGAGTTGGACCGAGTTGCCGGGTGAGGGGGCGTTCTACGGCCCAAAAATCGAATACCATATGAAAGATTGCCTGGGTCGCCCGTGGCAAGTGGGCACGATGCAGGTCGACTTTTCGACCCCGAACCGGCTTGGTGCCGAGTACGTGGCGATGGACAATAGCCGTCAGGTGCCGGTCATGCTGCACCGCGCGATTGTCGGTTCGCTGGAACGCTTCATCGGGATCTTGATCGAGCACTATTCGGGCGCATTGCCGATGTGGCTGGCGCCGGTGCAAATTGCGGTGCTCAATATTTCGGATGCGCAAGCCGAGTACGCACAAGATTTAGCCACACAATTGAAGAAATCGGGCTTTCGCGTGCACGCTGATTTGCGTAACGAGAAAATTACCTATAAAATACGCGAGCATTCCGTTCAAAAACTGCCGTATATCCTCGTGATTGGCGACAAAGAGCGGGATGGAAACACTGTGGCCGTGCGGGCACGGGGCAATGTCGATCTGGGCGTGATGTCCATTGATGCCCTGGTGGAACGACTCAAACATGAAGTCGAGACCAAAACCTGACGAGGAAACTCGCAGCGCGGCTTACCTATAAGATTTTTAAAGGAAACTACAATAGCTACTGACAAGTCGCATCGCATCAATGGCGAAATTACCGCCCCCGAAATGCGTTTAAGTGGGGTCGATAACGAACCTCTTGGTATCGTGAGCCTGGCTGACGCCTTCCGTCTCGCTGAAGAATCGAACGTAGACTTGGTGGAGATTGCGCCGACCGCGCAGCCGCCGGTGTGCCGTTTGATGGATTACGGCAAGTTCAAGTATTCGGAGCAAAAAAAGGCGCACGAAGCCAAGTTGAAGCAAAAAATCATCCTCGTGAAGGAAGTCAAATTCCGTCCGGGAACCGATGATGGCGATTACAACATCAAGTTGCGCAACCTGATCAAGTTCCTCGATGAGGGTGATAAGACCAAGATCACGCTGCGTTTTCGCGGCCGTGAAATGGCGCATCAGGATATTGGTTTCCGCATGCTTGAGCGCTTGAAAGCTGACCTGGAACCGTACGGCCAGGTAGAGCAGTTTCCCAAGATGGAAGGGCGCCAGATGATCATGATTCTGTCGCCGAAAAAGAAGAAATAACAAAAATTCCTAAATTTACAAATGGGGGTCAGAGTTTTTTTCGCGGCTTCATGCGAAAATTACTCTGACCCCCACTGATTAAACGGCGGCCAGCGTCTTCGTGTTTCACGCGAAGTAATTCGACTCTGACCCCAATTGCGAAATCTGTGCCCGTCGCTCTGCAAGGAGCGGCGGATACGATCTGTAGCGGACTCGCCTCTGCTGCAAAAACATGTGAAAGCAGGCATCTAAGTGTAACGTTTCGTTGCCACCTGCAATCCTGTTAATAATGGAGCTGTCCCTCAAAAGACAGAGTGCTATGCCTAAAATGAAGACCAAAAGCTCTGCGAAAAAACGTTTTCGCGTGCGTCCAGGTGGAACCATTAAATGCGGTCACGCATTCAAGCGTCACATCTTGACCAAAAAGAGTACCAAAGTAAAACGCCAGTTGCGCGGAATCACGAATGTAAATGCCCATGACGTCGTATCAGTCATGCGCATGATGCCAAACGCTTAACCTCACACTCACATAAGGAGTTACCATGCCTAGAGTAAAACGTGGGGTTACAGCTCGTGCCCGTCATAAAAAAATTCTTGATCAAGCTAAAGGCTACCGTGGTCGCCGCAGTCGCGTCTATCGTGTTGCCAAGCAAGCGGTCATGCGCGCTGGCCAATACGCCTACCGCGATCGCCGCAACAAGAAACGCGTATTCCGTCGCTTGTGGATCGCCCGTATCAATGCCGCGTCGCGTTCGCACGGCATGACATACAGCGTGTTCATGAACGGCTTGAAAAAAGCATTTATCGAACTGGACCGTAAAGTCCTGGCCGATATGGCTGTGATGGACAAGCCGGCATTTGCCGCAATTGTCAATCGCGTCAAGGAAACTATCGCTGCGTAAGCACGTTAGTGTCAAGCGCTGCCTGTAGTGGGCGCGAAAAGAGCGGGGCAGAGGTGCAGACCTGTGCCCCGTTTTTGATTTGTTGGGCGCTTTCGGAAAGACCGCATGAACTCCCTGGAACAACTCGTCGTCTCGGCCAAGGCTGACTTTATCGCTGCCGAAGACGCTGCCGCACTCGAAAATGCGAAAGCCAAATACCTTGGCAAGACCGGCCAAATCACCGAACAAATGAAGGGCCTGGGCAAACTGGGCCAAGACGAGCGCCGCGCGCAGGGCGCTCTGATCAATGCCGCCAAGGAACGCATTGAAACGGCGTTGACGGCATGCCGCGACGCGCTGGCCAATGCCCAGATGGAAGCGCGCCTGAACGCCGAAGCGATCGACGTGAGCCTGCCCGGGCGCGGGCGCGCGATGGGCGGAATCCATCCCGTGATGCGCAGTTGGGAGCGGGTAGAGGCGATCTTTCGCTCGATCGGGTTCGACGTGGCCGAAGGGCCGGAAATCGAAACCGACTGGACCAATTTCACCGCCTTGAACAGCCCGGAAAACCATCCGGCACGCTCAATGCAGGACACCTTCTACATCGATGGCAAGGACAGCGAAGGCAAGCCTTTGCTGTTGCGCACCCACACCAGCCCGATGCAGGTGCGGTATGCGCGCAGCCATCAGCCGCCGATCAAGGTGATCGCGC
>JANPCW010000600.1:0-6158 GCA_031431155.1 Janthinobacterium sp.
AGTCCTATATTTCTTCTTTGTGAGCATTTGATGCTTTTAGTATGCAGCGCTACCGAAGTAGCGCTGGCACTTTCATCAAACGCCCACACTTATCGACTGTTAATTGTTAAAGAACTTGTTCGGACCTGCTTGCTGCGTTAGTGACAAAGCGTTTTGTTTGTCTGCAGCAGAGAGATGAGATTATGCGGCGTTTTGCGTTTCTCGTCAACCTCTATTTTTACAACATCGCGTCGTTTCCGACCGCCCCGTTTGCCCTGCAACTACTTGATTTCGCTGCCGTTCAGCGGGGAGGCGAACTATAGCAAAGCGTCACCGCACTTGGCAAGAAATTTCTAAATTCAAGTCCTGCAAGAGCATTTGTGCGACTGCTTCTTCATCGATGGCCCGGTCACACGCGCTCATTTCATCGCTCAATCCGCCGTCCCATTGCGCCACAATCGACGTCGGCCCCAGTGACCGCCAGTCGGCCGCAGCCGTGGCGGTGGCGCTGCGATAGTCCTGCGCCTGATAGCGCCACGGCAGCGCACCGAACTGGCGCATGACGACATTGCCGATACCGATGCCGGGCCAATCGAAATCGCCGTGATACATCAAGCGGGCGCCTGCCGCCCGCAATTGCAACAACAGAGTACGCTGGGCGGCGGCCGGCATGCCATCGGTACAAACCATCGGCGCGCAGTGCACTCCCAGTGCATCCGCAGCAATCGCCACCAGGTTCGGGTTTTCACACACGAAAACCGTGCGTCTGGCTACGTCCCATGCCGGTGGCGAACGCAGCAAGGCACGCAAGGACAGATAGCCGGGTTCGCCGGACCTGCTGGTCATTTCTGCGCCCGCGGCGGTCCCGGACCCGGGCAGATTCAAAAACAGCGCCGGCCGGGCCAACTCGTTGACCATGACCCCGGCGCCGGCCCAGATCTCGCGCGCCGTTTCATCTCCCTCCGTTTCGAGATTGGAATCAGGCTCCACCGGACTACGGCGCCGCAGCGCGGCCAGCACTAAAGTCGCCACCGGCCTGCCCTGATCGAGCCCATGCGCATCGGCCAGGACATCGGCTGCCAGGTGCGAACGCGCCAGCGCCGTCGCCGGCAATTTTTCCAGCACGCGTTGCGCCGCGGCGCACAGGCGCCCGGCCAGATCGGGATCGCTGCCGGCCACGCGTTTGAGCAGGCCGAGCCCCTTTGATTCGCCAATCAATGCAGCCAGACGCGGCTCCGCGCAATTGGCGTACAGGCTTTGCCACTGCTGCTGGGCGCTGGCGCGTTGCTCTGTCAGGTTCGCGATCGGTCCATCCAATATTTCCAGCGCATCGCGCAAGGAGGCGGCCAGTGCGCCATGGCGCAGCGCCGCGTCGATCTCGGCGATATCGATGCGCATCGATGCGCCCCGCCCAAGCCGGCGCCCGAGGATGCCGCACAGCGCCGCGCGCTCGATGTCGTTGAGTTGCCCCAGGGTGGTGATGCCGCCATCGAGTCCGCGCTGATAACGCTGGCGCAAGCGCTGGCGCAACGCCAGCAATGGCGCGCCGCCCAGCAGGCGTTGCAAGCGTTCGTGGCGCACCATGAACTACTCCGGCGCCAAAGCAGGAAAGCGCCGCGCGCCATCGGCTTCCGGACGACGCGCGCGGCCATCCCAGTTCCAGCGCGAGACATACACGGCATCGATGCCTTCGTGGCGCTGCAACTGGCAGATCGAGACGCCCGGCAGTTCCGCGTAACAGGCCCACTCACGCTCGCTCGTCATCACAAAATCGAGATCGAATTCGCGCACCAGGGCCATGCAATGGGCGCGCGCCGCATCGTCGATGCCGGCGAAGGCTTCGTCCAGCAAAACCAGGCGCGGCGCATCGGGCGAGCCGCCATGACTGTAGAAACTGGAGACGGCGGCAAACAGCGGCACCGTCAAGCCGAGCGCCCTCTCGCCGCTGGAGGCCGGACCGGACAAGGGCCGCCACTGCCCGTCTTGCCAGCGCTGAACCCGGAATCGGTGCCAGCGCCGATAATCGAGCGCGCGGCCCAGCATGTCGGGCAGGCTGGCGCCGCCAGCCGCGTCGGCCCGCGCCCGTTCGCTGGTGATCCGGTTTTGCAGCATGGCCCCGACCACCTTGCGGTCCTGCTCCGACCACGCATCGAAACTGGTGTTGAGCAGGCGCTTGCGGGCCACTTCCAGGCCGACCGGCGCGCCATCGCCGCCTTCCGGCAAGGCTTGCCAAATCAGGCGGAACTTGACGCCGGTCGAAGTGGGTCGCTTGTCCAGCTCGGCGTTGATCGCGGCCAGGCGCCGCTCCGAGTCTTGCAGCAGACGCTGGATCGCGGCGGCCACTTCGGCCTGCAAATGGTTTTCCAGCACTTCGGTCTCGCGCGCCGTCAGCAATTCCTTGCGCTGCACGATTTCCTTCATGATCAGCTGCTCGATCAGGTCGGGCCGCTGCGGACGATTCTGGTAAATGATCGTGACGATCAAGCCATAATCGGTGGTATCGGCCTGGGCTTGATGGCCGAGCGCGGTCAGGGCACTGAGTAGCTCGGTATAGTCGCGCGAGATCTGGTTCTGGAGCCGGTTCCAGTCCGCATCCTCGGCGCTGACGTCTTGCAAACCCTGTTCGGCGCGCCGCGCCAGGCTCAAGGCCGCCTCGATCGTCCACGGCGCCGGGCCTGCCTCAAGCTCGGGCAGGGCCACCATCATCAAGCCGGTCGCAGCGAAATTCTCGAAGCCGTGGATGGCTAGTTGGCGCGCCGTGCTGCGTTCGGTCAGGGTCGCACCGCTGTCGTCGACACGCTGTTCGAAGCGGGCCCGTTGTTCACTGGCTTTGTTCGACAAATGCGTATCCGTCTTCAGCGTTTTCTCGACAGCTTCGAGGGCTTGCCGGGTGGCGGCCAGGCGCAGCTTCAATTGCTCAACCTTGGCGCCCACCGTTGAACGCAATACGTGCAAGCGCGCCGTCATCTCTTCCAGCAAGACGCCGCGCTGCTCCAGATGCTCGCTGCGCGCCGCGACATCGTGCAGCATCTCGTCACAACGCGCCAGCTGGGTTTCCAGTTGCGGCAATTCATGGCGCACATTCTGCGCCGCCAGCAAAAGAGTTTGCAAGGCCTGCTCGAAAGCGCCCAGTGCCGATTCGACCTCGGCCAGCGCCTCCGGTTCGAGCGGCAATTGGAGATCCGCGCCGTCTTGCGTCAATTGCTCGCGCGCGTGGCGCCAACGCTCTTGCGCGGCGCTCAAGCGCGACTCGGCCTGCGCCAGCCTTGCGGCGGCGGCCCGGCGCTGCTGCTCGAAAGCGCTGGCCGCGACATGGGCGGCGCGCAAATCCTCGTCGGCCGGCGCAATCCGCCATTCATCGGCAGCCTGTTGCTGCCGATGCGCCAACTGCTCCTGCCCGGCCCGCAGCACGCCCAGTTGCTGTTCGATGGCCGCGATCAGGCCTGCTATTTCCTGCAAGCGGCGCTGGCGGGCCTGGGCCCGGCTTGCGGCGCCAATGTATTCGGAGGCCGGCTTGGCCCAGGCGCCGCGCAGCGGGCCGAGACGAAACTGGCCGTTCGGCGCGACCCAGGCTTCGGCGCCGGGCACATCGTCCACGCTGCAGGCGATGCTTTGCAACAGGCGCTCGATGACCGCATGACTGACACTGACTGTGGCGCCTTCGGTCGGCATCAGCCAGTCGGCCAGCGACAACGCTTGCGGCGCGCGCGCCACCAACAGAGTGTCGAAGGTATCGGCCTGGTCCAACCCGTGCAGGCTGCCATCGGGTGCGAGCCAGGCGTCGAGCAGGCCGGCCGCTTCGAGTGCCGCCTCAAGCCCGGCGCGCTGCGCGGCATCGACTATGCCCGCTTTGCTGGAGCTGCGAAATTCGACCAGTTGCCACAGCGCAGCGCCCGGCTTGGCTTCATCGGTGCGCGCCAGGGAGCCGCGCGGATAGGGTGCCGGCGGGCCTCGGTCCTCGCCTCGCGCCAGGGCGGCCTGCTCTACTTCCAGGACGCCTTGTTGCGCTTGCAGCGCCGCAGCCTGCTGGCGTAAATCAGCCTCGCGCTGCGCCAGACGCAGGCTGGCATGCTGCTGCGCCTGGTGCAATGCGGCGCGCGCCGGATTCTCGCCGTCCAGACTGGAGACCCAATCTGCCAACGCCGTCAGCACGGCATCGACCTGCTCGATCTTCAATTCGCGCAAGTCGTCCGCATGGCACTGCCAGGCATCGACCAGGGCCGTGCCGCGCTGGCCAATCTGCAGTTCGGCTTCGGCCACCTGCGCGGCCGCTTGCGTCAATTCGTCGGCCCGATCGTCGCGTTGGCCCTGCTCTTGCGCGCGATCGCGCTCGGCCGCGTCGAGCGCGCGCACCAGGCGCTGCATGGCGGCCAGATCTTCACGCCGCCGCGCCACCAGTGCGCGCAGGCTGTGCTGGGTCTGCGCGAACGCAGCCGGCGCCGTGTGCGCCAGCGTGTTCGGCTGCGCGAACAGAAGCTCGGCCGAGTGAAAATCGTCGCGCCCGGCCAGCGCCGCATGTTCCGCAGTCAATCTCGCTTGCAGCAATGCTGCCGCCATCGCAGCGCGGGCCGTGTCGGTCCGTCCCTGGCATTGGTGCAGCGCATCGCTTTCGCGCCGCTCGCGTTGCTGCGCTTCCTGCAATGCGGCAGTCGCTGCTTGCACCTCGCGTCCGCAGGCGGCCGCATTGCGCTCGGTTTCATCGAGCCGGTTCGCGTCGCGCATGATCGGATCGCGCTGCAATTCGTCGAGCGCGGCCCGGTTGCGCAGCAGGTCAGCCTCCCCTCGCGCAACCCTCGCCTGCAGTTCACGCTCGGACTGCTGCGCCGCTTCCAGCGCGGCGCGGGCATCATTCAATTCGCGGCTGGCATTGTCGAAACCGGTCTGTGCCACCCGCACCGTGCGGGCCTGGCGCCGCGCATCGATCCGGGCGTAGGTCTGGTAGCGCCGGTTGAACTGGCCGATCGCCTTGCCAAGCGCCGTCAATTCGCTCAATTGGGCGCTATATTCTTCCAGCTGATTCATCGCGTCGGCCACATCGCCCACCAAATCGTCAGGCAGCGGCGGCAGCGCTTCAGTCAGCGCATTGGACAGGCTGTCTTCGTTCGGGCGCTTCGACAATTGCGGCTGGCGCAGCTGGATCAGGGTATCCATCAGCGCGCCATAGCGCACTTCGCCCAGATGAAACAGACGCTCGTCGACAAAACGCCGATAGGCCCCGGCGGTATCGAAAATCTGGCCGTGGCCCTGCAATGCAGCGGCCAGCCGGTCCTTGGTCAGCACCGCGCGCTGCGGATTGATCAGCCATAAATCCTGTCCCAGACGCTGCTTTTCGGTCATGAAAAACCAGCTGTCGACACTGGCGCGCGTGGCCACCGCCGACATGCCGCAACCGAGCGTCAAATATTCCGCCGCACCATCGTCGCCGATGCGGCCCAGTTCGATCCAGGTATAACCGATGCGGCGTTCATGCTTGCCCAGCAAGAGATTCCACGCCATTTTCTTGCCCGCATCGCCATCGGGCTCGATGCGCGACGATTTGAGCTGGGCGTCGAACAGGAATGGCAATGTCAGCGACAAGACCTTCGATTTGCCCGTGCCGTTATTACCGCGCAATAGCAGATGGCCGTCGCGGAACCAGAATTCTTCGCTGTCATAGTGAAACAGTTCGATCAGTCCGATGCGCAGCGGTTGCCAACGGGTGCGGGTTGGCTCCGGCAAGGCCGGTTGGGTCGATGAAACCGGCTGACCGCCACCGACGAGGAAGAGTGAGTTGGGCATTAGTTGGGCATTAGAAGAGGTCCGACTGGTTATTGACGACGTTATTGACGGCGTTTTTTGCTGCGTTCCTGGCCGGCGCCGGCGCGGTTTTCTTGGCGATCAATTCGGTGCGCCCGAGCGCAAAACGGGCCAGCGCCGGACGCGCCTGAACCAGGCCGTCGCGGCGCAGGATCAGGCGTAGCATGGCCAGGCGGGCCAATGCGTTTTGCGCCAATTCGGTTTCCGCACCCGGCTCGCGCGCCGACTTGCGCCAATAGCGGCCGTACTCGGGCGAAATTTTTTTGATGAACGCGGCGACCGCCAAATCGAGGCTCCAGCACCCCTCCTTTTGCCTGTTGGCTGCGGCCAAAAACTCCGCCACCAGCAACGTGACGTGGGCCGCCGTGCCTTCGGCCGGCATC
>JANPCW010000601.1:0-2046 GCA_031431155.1 Janthinobacterium sp.
GGATTGGTTTTCCATCCGAAAATCGATTCCAGCAGGTGGCCTGCATCGTGCGACAGCCAGTCAATGCCGGGAAATTGCGTTGAGAGCCAGCCCGACAACAGGTAAATCGTCAGCGGAAAGCCATACATCTCGGTAAACAGCGCAACCAAAAAAGCCGAGAACGCGCCGAACGAGCGCCAGTCGCGCGACGATTGGGGTTTGGCGAAGCTGAACGCGAAGATGATAAACACCAGCGAGTTGATGATGACCAGCGACCATAGGCCATATGCAGGAGTGTCGGAGTGGTTCATTCTCGCTCTCCTTGCTTGTCTTTCTGCGAGTGGTGTTCGGCATGGCCCCCGCGACCGTGGTGCATGAACAGATGCATCAAACCACACCCGAGCAGCAGCAGGAGCGGGAGATAGCCTAGGACGCCAGCGAGATGGGCCCTGTGCTCAAGCACCAGGAAATAACCGGCCACGAGGAGAAATCCGATCAGGATCCATTTAGCGATTGAATTTGTGCGATGGCCTTGGTGCGTTTGATGATCATGCTCCATGTCGTCCTCCCTATGGTTTGATGGCTTCGGCGCGGGCACAGCGCAACGCGCACAGTCGCGTAAATTCAGGCTAATGGCGCCAGGAAAACTTATGAACGTCAACACTGGGCCGAGTACCCATGCTAACAACATAGTCTTAGTTTGCACCATCGGTCCTGCGCTCAATATGACGCCAAGATTACATTTTTGTAATCTTGCGAAGCCTTTGGTTTTGCATGCATCCAAACTGCTAGCACCCCCCTTCGTCCACCCCGCACGGGCGAAATAGGGCTGGAGTGGGCTACACGAGTATAGTAACCATAAAGAAAATATGTTATTTCAGAGAAATCGGAGCAAACCCACTCCGCTCGAAGGTCTACTCAATCAACAAGGTGATAACAATGAAATTATCAAAAATCGCGTTCTCGGTCCTTTCCGCATGCGCCTTCATGGCCGCAGCTTCCGCCTTGGCCGCCGACCCAGCGAAAATCAATTGGTCGAAAATTCCCGCTACCAAGATCACGCTGTTCTATCCGGGCCAATCATCTTATGAGTGGCTGCGCAGCCCGGCGCACGAGGGCGCTTCGATTCAAGTCAAGAACGGCAAGGCGTGCGTGGATTGCCACGACGCTCCCGACGAAGAAAAGACCTTGGGTTCCAAGTTGGTGAAAACCGGCCCGCTGGAGCCGACGCCGGTAGCCGGTAAGGACGGCTCTAAGGACCTGCAGGTTCAAGCCGCATTCGATGATAAAAACGCGTATCTGCGCTTCCAGTGGAAGACGCAGAATGCGTTCCCAGGCAGCGAGCACCAATTCCTGCGTTTCGATGGCAAGGAATGGAAAGTTCACGGTTTCCCGAAACTGGACAAAGTGGTTCAGGACGGCAAGCAACCGGGCATTTACGAAGACCGGATGTCGATCATGATCGACGATGGAAAGGTGGCCGGCTTTGCCAAGCAGGGCTGCTGGCAGACTTGTCATGACGGGCAGCGCGACATGCCAAAACAATTTACCAAGGAAGAAGTGGCAGCCAACCCGCTATTGACGGCGATCAAGAAGACGGACGTTCGCAAGTACTTGCCCGATACACGCACCGACCCGTCGGATTGGAAAACCGGCAAAACGGTCGCGGAAATCGCCAAGATCAAGGCAGCCGGCGGCTTTGTCGACCTGATCCAGTGGCGCGCGTATCGCAGTCACTCGGTCGGCATGGCGGACGACGGCCATGTCCTTGAGTGGCGGTTAGGTGACGCGGGCAAGGAAATGTTCGGCAGCAATGCCGATAAAGAAACCCATTTGCCCAAGTTCATGTGGGACGAGAAAAAAGTGGGCTACAAGTCGATCACGGCCAGCGAGTTACGCAAGGGAGATCATTTCCTGGTCCGCGAGAAAAATGCGGTGCCGTTCGATCCGAAGGCGGGCTGGAAGGAAGGTGACATGATCCCTGACTACGTGGTCAGCCGCGACGATGCAAAGGGTTCCGCCGCCGACAACAACGCCATCGCCAGTTGGAAAGACGGCATGTGGACG
>JANPCW010000602.1:0-3069 GCA_031431155.1 Janthinobacterium sp.
CAGTTGACTGATCCACCGCTGAGCCGTTCGGCGCGCAACATCGGAATGCCGCGCTAGCAACTCAGCAAGCGTCAGTCCGGAGGGCGATTCCTGGATGCTTGTCAGTAGGTTGCTGGCGGAGGACATGGTATCGTTTGGCGCAGTTTATTTGGATGATGGCGCAATTATGGCGCAGTTCAGCGAACTGCGCCATAAAGATGGCGCAGTTCGCTGGGCGGAAACGGGCTTCATGCCAAAGCACCCTCAATGTCCGCTCGTGCCAATTCGTCCGTGAAGAAAACCTGTATCTCATGGAATCATCACCGGTAGCGATTTAAATACGTTAAAGTTGATCAAGAGTAATATGTGTGAATCATTTTGATATTTTATGTGGCAGCACATTGTGACTTGAGACAGCCGACCATAAAAATAATGAGCGGTGATGCTTTGACACTCGGCTAAAGGACGGCGGCCGATACGTCCAGCACCTTTATGAACTTGCAATACTTCATTCCCAATTAAGCGGCCCATGTATGACCGAAACACTTGCCTACTACAACCAAAACGCTGCGGGCTTTTTCTCGAACACCGTCAATGTTGACATGTCGGCCCTGCATGATCGATTTCTTGCCACTGTGAGTTCGGGTGGCCTGGTTCTCGATGCTGGCTGCGGCTCCGGCCGAGACGTGATGTCTTTTCTTAGTAGAGGTTTCCGCGTTGCCGCCTTCGACGCGTCGTCAGAGCTGGCCCGTATGGCTGCCAACCACACCGGGATAGACATCGCGGTTCGAAGGTTTTCCGACGTGCGCGAGCAGTGTTGTTATGACGGCATTTGGGCCTGTGCGAGCTTGTTGCATCTGCCACAGGGCGACATTCCAGCCGCATTGGAACAGCTGTGGGCGGCACTAAAACCGGGCGGAACCTTCTATCTCAGCTTCAAATTGGGCACGGGGGAGCGCTTCCAAAACGGTCGGCACTTCACGGACGTGACCGAAGTCCAACTGCGCAGTTGGCTAGCTGTGCTGCCTGGTCTGCTTGGCGTCGAATGCTGGCTATCGATTGACCAGCGTCCAGGTCGGTCGGAACAATGGCTCAATGCAATCATATTGCGAACGTCCCAAGAGAAGGACCGGCTAATTACAGGTGGGGACGATCCCTTTCTGCCGCACCTTTGCACGGCGATGAACCAAGCTTCCGAGGTCGCGCTGGCGGTGGCATTCATCAAAACCACGGGGCTGCGTCTATTGCTGCCGGATTTGCATGGCGCACTTACACATGATGCCAGCCGCAAGGGCGGACCGGCCCGCGTGCGCGTGTTGACCAGCGACTACCTCGATGTCACTGACCCCGAGGCATTGCGTCTGTTGATGCTGCTTCAAGCCCAAGGCGCGCAGGTGCGCGTGTACGAATCGGTCGGCAGCAGTTTTCACTTGAAAGCCTACCTGTTCGCCCAGTTTGACGGCGAAAATGGGCTACGAGGTACAGCCTTCATTGGTTCCAGCAATATCAGCCGGCAAGCCCTGCAGAACGGCCTGGAATGGAACTACCGCATCGACTACCCGGCGGAACACGGGTTCCTGGAAGCGCGCGCCAGATTCGAAGAACTGTTTGCCAACGAACGCTGTGTTCCATTGACTGACACCTGGATCGATCAGTACGAAGCGCGCCGAGTTGCGCTGCCGCGTGCCGCGGAGACGGGCAGCCAGGAGCAAGACCCGCCCCCGCAACCGACGCCGGTACAAACGGGCGCCTTGCTGGCTCTTGCCGAAACCCGCGACGATGGTTTTCGGCGTGGCTTGGTGGTGTTGGCGACGGGCCTTGGCAAAACCTGGCTGGCCGCTTTCGACGTCGAGCAAGTCGGTGCGCGGCGGGTTTTGTTCGTGGCCCACCGCGAGGAAATCTTGAATCAGGCGGCTGAAACTTTTTTGCGAATCAGGCCACGTGCACGCGTCGGTTTCTACATGGGACAGACGCGCGACGTCGAGGTCGATGTTCTGTGTGCCTCGGTGCAAACCTTGAGTCGCAACATTCATCTGGAACGTTTTTCGCCACAACATTTCGACTATATCGTGGTCGACGAATTTCACCACGCTGCCGCCGCCACTTATCGCCGCCTGCTCAATTATTTTGCGCCGCGATTCCTGCTCGGCCTGACTGCGACACCGGGCCGCTCCGACCAGTCCGACATCTTGACGCTGTGCGATGACAACCTGGTCTTTACTTGCGGCTTATTTGCCGGCATTCGTTCCGGTTTGCTCGTCCCGTTCCACTACTACGGCATCTTTGACGATTCGGTCGACTACACGGGAATCCCTTGGCGCAACGGCCGCTTCGACCCGGAACAGCTATCCAACAAGCTCGCGACGCTGGCCCGCGCCCGGCATGCGCTGAAGGCGTGGCGCCAGTACAAGCAAGAACGCACTTTGGCGTTTTGTGTATCGATCGCGCACGCCGAGTTCATGGCGACCCAGTTTGGCAAAGCCGGCGTCACTTGCGCCGCCGTCTATTCCGGCTCGGCTCTGAGCCGTGCGGACGCATTGGAGCGCTTGCGGGATGGGCGCCTTTCGATTATTTTCTCGGTTGATTTATTCAACGAAGGCGTCGACTTGCCGACGCTGGACACGGTGATGATGTTGCGCCCGACCGAATCAAAAATTCTCTTTCTTCAACAACTTGGCCGGGGCCTGCGCATCCATGACGGCAAGGAGCGCCTGGTGGTGCTCGACTTCATTGGCAATCATCAGAGCTTCTTGCATAAGCCGCAGGCATTGTTTGCGGTGGGCGCGAGCTACAAACAGTTGGCGAATTTTGCCCGTAAAATGGAAGAAAACCGACTCGATTTACCCGACGGTTGTTATATCAACTATGACATCCGTCTCATCGAATTTCTTAAATCGCTCGACAGCGATGGTATTCGCAAGGAATACGAAGCGCTGAGGGTTTGTCTCGGCCGCAGACCATCGCTGACAGAATTTTACCGGGCCGGGGCCAGCTTGCCATTATTGCGCAAGCAATACGGCAGCTGGTTTGAACTGGTCGCGGCCATGGGCGACCTTGGGGCGGACGAACAAGGCATCGCCACCGCCCACC
>JANPCW010000603.1:0-2518 GCA_031431155.1 Janthinobacterium sp.
CGGCGCGCATGGTCCAGCTGATGTGGCGCCCGCTGTGCCTGGCTGCCCTGAATACCCCGCCGGAGCGCGCTTCGGCCCAGGTATTTCTCAATGTCTTGCGCGACAGCCTAGGCGCCGGCCGCGCCGCCTCCGACATGTTGCTGCCGCGGGCCGACCTGACCGCCTTGTTTCCTGCCGCCGCAGCCCGCTTGATCGGCGCGCACAACGGGTCGGTGCTGACCGGAGCCATGGTCTCGGGCTTGCAGCAGACCCACAATGGCAAGTGGCACCTGGCCGTCAACAGAGAGGAAACGGGCACCTTCGATGGCGTCGTGCTCGCCACGCAGCCTCGGGCGGCCGCGCTTTTGCTCGGCGATCTGCCCGGGCCGGACATGGCGTCCATCGCGGCGCAATTGACGGCATTCGAGTCGGAACCGATCATCACTTGTTACTTGCAATATGCACCCGGCGTGGCACTTGCCCAAGCATTTTTTGCCTTGCTGGACGACCCCTCGGCCGGCGCATGGGGGCAATTTGTGTTTGACCGCGGCCAGCTTGACGCGCGCCAGGCCGGACTGATGGCGGTCGTCGTGAGCGCATCGGCCGCCGCCTTACTGCTGGAGCAGGCCGCCTTGGCGCAGGCGCTTGCAAACCAGCTCGCCACCGTGTTCAAGCGCCCCGAGCTGTCCAGCCCAGCCTGGCACAAGGTGATCACCGAGAAGCGTGCCACGTTTTCCTGCACACCGGCGCTGGCGCGGCCTATCAACGCAAGCGGGATCCACGGACTCGTGATCGCCGGCGATTACACCGCGAGCGACTATCCGGCCACGCTTGAGGCCGCGGTTCGCAGCGGGGCGACGGCCGCAGCCAGCCTGATGCAGGCAGCGGCCTGACCTTCGCAGCTCCATCCCCTGGTTTGGTCGCCTGCCCCGCCAAAACCGCATCCTGTCGCATAGCAATGGCCGAGGTTTCGGTGTTTGCGTAAAGTAATATCATTGGAACGAGCCAAGGCAACAAGGAGCGCGTGTGAACACATCACGTGAATGCATGAACCGACGGAGCATGCGATGAGCAAACTTGAATACATGGCCGCGCTCAAGCGCGCCCTTGCCGGCCTATCGCCGGAAGCAACTGCCAAAACGCTGGCCGATTACGAACAGCGGTTTATCGACGGCATGGCCGCCGGCCGCAGCGACGAGGACATTTCGAGGGCACTGGACGATCCGCAAAAAATCGCCATGACCTTACGGGCCGGCATTCATCTGTCCGCCTTCAAGCAGCAGAAAAATTCGGTCAATCTGCTGGGCTGGCTGTTCTCGGTGCTCGGCTTGGCGATTTTCAACCTCTTCATGGTGGTGCCGGCGATGCTTTATTCGGCCCTGCTGATGGCCATCTTTGCGGCCGGGATGGGGTGCTATGTCGCAGGTATCGCCGTAACCGCCAGCGCGCTCGCAGGAGCAAGCGAACTGGTGCTTGACGGCCCGCTGCGCCACTTCGTCCTGAGCGACGCGCCTGATCTTGGCGGCAACCCGCCGCTGCAAACCAGGATTTCCATCAGCGAATCCGGGATCGACGTGTCGCAAGAAGCCGCGCCCGGGGCGACGGATTCCTCGAACCAGGAATCGGCCATCCGGCGCGCCGAATCGGTGGCCGGCCGAAGCCTGCACATTTCAACCGATCTTGACAGTGGATCGCGCACCACCCAAACCGTTTTCGGGCTGGGGATCGTGCTGGCCGGGATCGCCTTGTTTCTGCTCGGCATGGTCGTGTCCAAGTACACGCTGCTTGGCATCAAGCGCTATTTTCAGATGAATTTATCTGTACTCAGGGGTGAATGACGTGTACAAGGCCCGCTACTTCTCTGAACAACGGCACAATTTTCGTGGCGGGAGTACATCATGCGCGCATTAATGAAAGTCGGCTTTAGCCTGTTGATGCTGGCCTTCGTGTTGATCGGGGTGTCGTTCAGCATGATCAAGGCGCAGGGGGGCCATAGCCCGTCCAACCCGGCTGGCCGGGTTGTCGAGAGCGAAACCAGGGCCATCGGCAATGGCATTGTGGTGGTTCAATTGAACGGCCCGATCGACCTCACGCTCACGCGCGGACCCGTCCCCGCGCTCAGCGTGCGGGGCGAGCAACGCATGCTGGGAAATATCGTCACTACGCAGGAAGGCAATACCGTGCGCATCGGCACCAAGGGCGTGTTGCTGCTTCACCGGCAACCTTTGCAGCTTGATCTGGCATTGCCAGCGCTGGAGCGACTCGAATTGAACGGCAGCGGCGACAGCACCGTCAAAGGCTTTAGCGGCGACAAATTCCAGCTCGAGGTAAACGGCGCCGGCAATGTTGTCTTCAACGGCCGCTTCAAGAACATGACGGCGGGCCTTCATGGCAGCGGCAACCTTGAACTCAACAGCGGCGACAGCGAGCGGGTCGCGCTGGAACTGGCCGGTTCCGGCAAGATCACGGCAATCGGCAATAGCAAGGCATTGGATGCCGAACTGACCGGTTCCGGCGACCTCGATGCGAAGCATCTGAG
>JANPCW010000604.1:0-4496 GCA_031431155.1 Janthinobacterium sp.
CGGATCGCCTGCGTCCCGGCTTGGAGCGGCGCCGGACGGGCGCCTGACTTATAATGCAGCGCATATCGATCGTGAAAGATTCCAAGCACATGACACCTATTAAACCTGGCGCCACGCCCAAGTCCGCAGCGCCCCGCAGCACGCCCAGGCGCGTGCTGCTGCTGCTGGTGGGATCGGTCACCGGCCTTGCCATGGTCGCGCTCCTGATTGTCGTGTTCGGTCTGGCGATGGCTTATCCCAACTTGCCAGCGCTCGACACCCTGACCGATTATCGCCCCAAGATGCCGCTGCGCATTTTTTCAGCCGACAATGTCCTGATCGGTGAATTCGGCGAAGAGCGCAGGAACATGGTGCGCATCAAGGACATCCCCGAAGTAATGAAAAAAGCCGTGCTGGCCATTGAAGACGACCGTTTCTACGCGCACGGCGGGGTCGACTACATGGGCATCGCCCGCGCCGCCCTGCATAACCTGGTGGGAGGCGGGGCACGCCAAGGCGCCTCGACCATCACGCAACAGGTGGCACGCAATTTCTTCCTGTCGTCCGAGCAAACCTTGAAGCGCAAAGCCTATGAAATCCTGCTGGCCTGGAAAATCGAGCAAAACCTGACCAAGGACCAGATCCTTGAGGTGTATATGAACCAGATCTATCTGGGTCAGCGCGCATTCGGCTTCTCGTCGGCCGCCCAGATTTACTTCGGCAAGAACTTGAAAGACATCAGCGTGGCCGAAGCGGCCATGCTGGCCGGCTTGCCGAAAGCGCCATCGGCCTACAATCCGGTAGTCAATCCGAAGCGCGCGCGCACCCGCCAGCAGTACATCTTGCAGCGCATGAATCAGCTCGGCTACATCACCCCGGCCCAATATGAAGAGGCCAAGGACGAACGCCTCAAGATCAAGACCGACAGCGGCGAATTTGGCGTGCATGCCGAATATGTGGCGGAAATGGCACGCCAACTGGTGTACGAACAATTCAAGGAAGAAACCTACACGCGCGGCCTGAATGTGTTTACCACCATCACCAAGGCCGATCAGGATGCCGCCTATCTAGCGTTGCGGCGCGGGGTGATGGACTACGAACGGCGCCACCCTTACCGCGGACCGGAAGCCTATATCGACATCCCCAAGGCCAAGGAAGAGGCGGACGACGCAATCGAAACCGAACTGGCCGACCATCCCGACAGCGACGACATCCTGGCCGCGATGGTGCTGTCGGCCAGTCCGCAGCACATCGTGGCGGTGACCCTCGCCGGCGAAGAGGTCAAGATCAGCGGCCCCGGCCTGGCGTTCGCGTCGGCCTGGCTGTCGGACAAGGCAGCGCCAAACCGGCGCGTCAAGCGCGGCGCCGTGATCCGGGTCACCCAGCAAGGGCTCACCTGGTCGATCACCCAGATGCCGGAAGTGGAGTCGGCCTTCGTGGCGGCCGACACCACCGACGGCGCGATCCGCGCCCTGATCGGCGGCTTCGACTTCAACCGCAACAAGTTCAACCATGTGACCCAGGCCTGGCGCCAGCCCGGCTCGTCGTTCAAGCCGTTCATCTATTCGGCCTCGCTGGAACGCGGCTTGTCGCCGGCCACCGTCATCAACGACGCGCCCATTTCGTTCGACGCCGCCCAGACCGGCGGCCAGGCCTGGGAACCGAAGAACTACGACAACAAATACGAAGGTCCAATGACGATGCGGCGCGGCTTGACCAAATCGAAGAACATGGTCTCGATCCGCATCCTGCAAAAGATCGGCGCCAAGTACGGCCAGGAATACACCACGCGCTTCGGCTTCGATGCCGACAAGAACCCGCCTTACCTGACCCTGGCGCTGGGCGCGGGCGCCACCACGCCGCTCCAGATGGCAGGCGCGTACTCGGTGTTTGCCAATGGCGGCTACCGCGTCAGCCCTTATCTGATTTCGAAGGTCACCGACAGCAACGGCAAGGTGCTGTCGCAGGCGGCGCCGGACCGGGCCGGGGTTGAAGCGAACCGGGTGATCGATGAGCGCAACGCCTTCCTGGTCGACAGCATGCTCAAGGACGTGGTCCGGTTCGGCACCGCAACCAAGGCGCTGGTGCTGAAGCGCACCGATATCTCGGGCAAGACTGGCACCACCAACGATTCGATCGATGCTTGGTTTGCCGGCTATCAGGCCAAGCTAGTGGGCATTGCGTGGATCGGCTACGACCAGCCCAAGAACCTGGGCAACAAGGAAACCGGCGGCGGCCTGGCCTTGCCGATCTGGATCGGCTACATGCAAAAGGCGCTCAAGAACGTCCCGCAGGAGGAGCGCGTGGTGCCGCAAGGGTTGATCCGGGTCGGCGACGATTATTATTACG
Source organism: Janthinobacterium sp. (assembly GCA_031431155.1). Classification (GTDB taxonomy): domain Bacteria; phylum Pseudomonadota; class Gammaproteobacteria; order Burkholderiales; family Burkholderiaceae_D; genus JANPCW01. The sequence goes on from JANPCW010000604.1 coordinate 2,329, forward strand.
CCGAGAATCCACCGGGCACCGGTGTCCAGAGCCTGGATGTCGGCAGCAACCCGAACACCACCCCGGCCGAGGAAAAAGCCAACGACGCGGTCAAGAACGAGCTGTTCTGACCGCTTACAACACAACCTGGGTTCCTGCCTGCGCGCTTGCCATCAGCGACAGCGCAGTGAACAACTCGGAGCCGTCGCGCGTATCGACCCACTGCGCCCCGTCGCGTTTATAGTGGAATCCACCCGATTTCGCCGCCACCCACAGCTGCTGCATCGGGGCCTGGCTATTGACGATGATTTTCGAGTGATGGTCGATAAACTCGATTTCGAGCACGTTGCCGCTGCGGCTGCACTCGACGTCGAGCAAGTCTTCATCGTTGAGGCGGTCGAGCGCTGCCTCGATCGCGTCCAGCGTCGCTTCCGCCAGGGCCAAGAATTCACTTTCGCTCATGCTACACTCCAAAGTTCCATATCAAACCGTGATTCTAATCGTGAAGCCATCTTTAGCGCGCATCGCTGTTACGCCGATCGCTCATTCAATCCTTCGTTCAATCGCTAATGTGATCGTCAAGCCTATCGTCAAGTCGATTGGCACGACGCTCGCGAGCGCCGTCATCGTCTCGGGCCTGCTGGCCGGTTGCGGCCAGCCAGGCGCACTGACCATGCCCAAGAAGCCGGCACCGCCAGCGGCCGTTCCAGCCCCACCCGCCCTTCCAACTACCAACTAACACCATGCCGCATTTCTCGCATCAAGATGGCGTACTATGCGCCGAAAACACGACCCTCACCAGTATTGCACAACAGTTCGGCACACCGACCTATGTCTACTCCAAGGCCGCCCTGCTGGACAATTTTTCAGCCTATGGCCACGCCTGCGAGGGGCGCGATGCGCTGGTTTGCTACGCCATGAAGGCCAATTCGAACCTGGCGATCCTCGATCTGCTGGCGCGTCAGGGCGCCGGTTTCGACATCGTCTCGGGCGGAGAACTGCTGCGCGTGCTGGCCGCCGGCGGCGACCCGCGCAAGGTCATTTTCTCGGGCGTGGGCAAGAGCGTCGAGGAAATGCGGCTGGCGCTGTCGCACGACATATTGTGTTTTAACGTCGAGTCGATCGCCGAACTGCACCGCCTGAACCAGGTGGCCGGCGCGATGGGCAAGACGGCGCCGGTGTCGCTGCGGGTCAATCCCAATGTCGACGCCAAGACCCATCCCTATATTGCAACGGGCCTCAAGGCCAATAAGTTCGGCGTGGCCTTCGATGATGCGCTCGAAACCTACCGCGCGGCGGCCCAGCTGCCGCATTTGCGCGTGGCCGGCATCGATTGCCATATCGGTTCGCAGTTGCTGGACGACGCACCTTTGCTTGAAGCGCTCGACAAGCTGATCGACCTGATCGATGTACTGGCGGGCGAAGCCATCGTGCTGCACCACCTCGACCTTGGTGGGGGCATCGGGATCGACTACGGCGAGCAGGGCGAAGCGGCACCGGTTGCCATTGGCGCCTATCTGGGCCGCGTGTTCGCCCGGATCGACGCCTGGCGCGCGCAAAAATACGAGGGGACGCCGATCAAGGTGATCTTCGAACCGGGGCGCTCGATTGTCGGCAATGCCGGCGTGCTGCTGACCACGGTCGAGTACTTGAAGCCAGGCGCGGAAAAACATTTCTGCGTGGTCGACGCGGCCATGAACGACCTGATGCGCCCCGCCCTGTATCAAGCCTGGATGGATGTGCAGCCGGTGCTGCAACGGGGCGGCGCGGCCGTGACCTACGACGTGGTCGGGCCGGTGTGCGAGTCGGGCGATTGGCTGGCCAGGGAGCGCAGCCTGGTGCTCCAGGCCGGCGATTTGCTGGCCATCATGTCGGCCGGCGCCTACGGTATGACGATGGCATCCAATTACAACACGCGCGGACGCGCAGCCGAAGTGATGGTCGACGGCGAGGTTTGCCACCTGGTGCGCAGGCGCGAAGTGCCGGCCGATTTGTTCGCGCTCGAAGCCACGCTCAAGTAAGTCAAGTGACGGCAGGCGCAGCGCGGGGTTGCGGGCGGCGTTGCTTGATGCTGCTCCAATACACACGCACGCCAAACAAGATACCAACGATCAGGGCAAAGATGACCGGTTGCGTGAAGTCGTTCTTGCCCGCCTTCATCCACCAGAAATGCAGGATGCCGAGCGGCG
>JANPCW010000605.1:0-4649 GCA_031431155.1 Janthinobacterium sp.
GGCCTTGATGACGAAGGCCAGCATGGTCAGCTTGACCGCACTCTTGGCCTTGGCCAGCGCCGCGTTCGAATTGACGCGGAACGCTTCAAGCTCGGTCACATCGGCTTCGTCGAACTGCGTCACATGCGGGATCATGACCCAGTTGCGGTGCAGGTTGGGGCCGCTGATTTTCTTGATGCGCGACAGCGGCAGCAATTCGGTCGGGCCGAATTTGCTGAAGTCGAGCGACGGCCACGGCAGCAGATCCATGCCGACGCCCTTGCCTGGCGCCGGCGCTGCGGCATTCGGCGAGGCGATCGCGCCGGACATGACGCCCTTCACGAAGTTCTGTACGTCTTCCTGCGTGATGCGCCCTTTCGGTCCTGACCCGCCCACCTTCGACAGGTCGACCCCGAGTTCGCGCGCGAACTTGCGGATCGACGGCGAGGCGTGTGCCAGGCTTGCGCTGGCGCCAGCCGATTCGGCGGCCGGCGCCGCTGCAGGTGCCGGCGCGGCCACTGCGGCCGGCGCTGGCGCCGGTGCTGCGGCTGCTGCCGTAGCCGCGGTGGTGGGTGCTGCCGCAGCGGCAGCTGCAGCAGGTGCCGCCGCTTCAGCCGGTGCGCCAGCGCCTGCGCTTTCCAGGATCAGCACCAGCGAGCCTTCGGCCACCTTGTCGCCGACCTTGACGCGCAATTCCTTGACCACGCCCGCATGGCTGGATGGGATCTCCATGCTGGCCTTGTCCGATTCAACCGTGATGAGCGACTGATCGACCTTGATCGTATCGCCCGGTTTGACCATTAGTTCGATGATCTCGACTTCCTTGAAATCGCCGATATCCGGGACTTTGACTTCCACAATGCTCATAGTGTTTGCTCCGTGTTTGATTGTTCAGAACCGCGTCTTATTGCGTCACAGGATTTGGCTTGTCCGGGTCGATGCCGTACTTGACGATCGCCTGCTCGACCACCGAGGTGGCGATCGCGCCTTCATCGGCCAGCGCCTTGAGCGCGGCAATGGTCACGTAGTAGCGGTTGACTTCGAAGAATTCACGCAATTTGGCGCGGCTGTCGGAGCGCCCGAAACCATCGGTGCCGAGCACCTTGTAAGTGCGCCCTTTCGGCATGAAAGCGCGGATCTGCTCGGCGAATGCACGCATGTAATCGGTGGTTGCGATGATCGGGCCGGCGGTGTCTTGCAGGCATTGCGTCGCATACGGCACCCGTTGCGTTTCGCCAGGGTGGACCATGTTCCAGCGTTCGGCGTCCTGGCCTTCGCGTGCCACCAGCGTGAGCGACGGGGCCGACCAGACGTCGGCCGCAATGCCCCAGTCCGCTTGCAGCAACGCGACCGCTTCGATCGACTCGCGCAAGATGGTGCCGCACCCGATCAGCTGCACCCGCAGCTTGGCGGCCTTGTCACCTTCGGACAGCAGGTACATACCCTTCAAGATGCCCGCTTCCTGGCCCGGCTTGATGCCTGGCTGCGGATAGTTCTCGTTCATGATCGTGATGTAATAAAACACATCTTCCTGGTTGGCGATCATGCGCCGCAAACCGTCCTGGATGATGACGGCAAGTTCGTGCCCGAAGGTCGGATCGTAGGGCACGCAATTGGGGATCGTCGCCGCCACGATGTGGCTGTGGCCATCTTCGTGCTGCAAGCCTTCGCCGTTCAGCGTCGTGCGTCCGGCCGTGCCGGCCATCAGGAAGCCGCGCGCGCGCATGTAGCCGGCCGCCCAGGCCAGGTCGCCGATGCGCTGCAGGCCGAACATCGAGTAAAAGGTATAGAACGGAATCATGACGCGGTTGTTGGTCGAGTACGACGTCGCGGCCGCGATCCAGGAACTCATGCCGCCCGCTTCGTTGATACCTTCCTGCAATATCTGGCCAGCCTTGTCTTCGCGGTAGTACATCACCTGGTCCTTGTCGACCGGCTCGTATAATTGCCCTTGCTGGTTGAAAATGCCGATCTGGCGGAACAGGCCTTCCATGCCGAAGGTGCGCGATTCATCGACCATGATCGGCACGATGCGCTGGCCCAGGCTGGCGTCGCGCAGCAGGGTCGACAGGATGCGCACATAGGCTTGCGTGCTCGAGATTTCGCGCCCTTCGGCCGTGGCTTCGAGCACATTCTTAAATACCGACAGTTCCGGCACCGCCAGCGTTTCCTCGGCCTTCATGCGGCGTTGCGGCAAATACCCACCCAGCGCCTTGCGCCGTGCGTGCAGGTAGACCATTTCCGGCGCATCGTCGGCCGGCTTGTAAAACGGGATTGCGGCGAGCTGGTCGTCTGGAATCGGAATCGCAAAGCGGTCGCGCATTTCGCGGATTGCTTCGTCGTCGAGTTTCTTGGTCGAGTGCGCCGTGTTGCGCGCTTCGCCCGATTTGCCCATGCCGTAACCCTTGATGGTCTTGATCAGCAACACGGTCGGCTGGCCCTTGTGCTCTTGCGCGATCTTGAACGCAGCATAAATCTTGTGCGGATCGTGGCCGCCGCGGGTCAGGCGCCAGATATCGTCGTCGGTCATGTTGGCGACCATTTCGAGCAGCTTGGGATGCTTGCCGAAGAAGTTCTTGCGCACGAAAGCGCCGTCCTTGGCCTTGTAATTCTGGTACTCGCCATCGACGGTTTCCATCATCACGCGCTGCAGGATGCCTTCCTTGTCCTTGGCCAGCAGGATGTCCCAGCCCGGGCCCCAGATCACTTTGACCACATTCCAGCCGGCACCGCGGAAGTCCGCTTCGAGTTCCTGGATGATCTTGCCGTTGCCGCGCACCGGACCGTCCAGGCGCTGCAAGTTGCAGTTGACGACAATGACGAGGTTGTCGAGATTTTCGCGCGCAGCCATGCCGATCGCACCCATCGATTCCGGCTCGTCCATCTCGCCGTCGCCGCAAAAAGCCCAGACCTTGCGGTTGGCCGTGTCGGCGATGGAACGGGCGTGCAGATACTTCAGGAAGCGGGCTTGATAGATCGCCATCAACGGGCCCAGGCCCATCGACACGGTGGGGAATTGCCAGAACGTTGGCATCAGTTTCGGATGGGGATAGGACGACAAGCCCTTGCCATCGACTTCGCGCCGGTAGTGCAGCAGTTGCTCGTCGCTCAGGCGGCCTTCCAGGTAAGCGCGGGCGTAGACCCCCGGCGACGAGTGGCCCTGAAGGTAGAGCAAGTCGCCGCCATGATTCTCACTGGGCGCATGCCAGAAATGGTTGAAGCCAATGCCGAGCATGTTTGCCAGCGATGCGAAGCTCGACAGGTGACCACCGAGGTCGCCGTCGGCGCGGTTGGCCTTGACCACCATCGCCATCGCATTCCAGCGCATCCACGAACGCAGGCGCTCTTCGAATTCCAAGTTGCCCGGGCAATGCTGTTCCAGATGGGCGGGAATCGTGTTCACGTAAGCGGTATTGCTGGAAAACGGAATATGGGCGCCGCGGCGCCGGGCCAGGTCGACCATGCGCTCCATCAGGTAGTGGGCGCGCTCCGAGCCTTCTTTTTCGATGACGGCTTCGAGCGCCTCAAGCCATTCTTTTGTTTCAAGTGCATCCGGATCGGTGGCGGTTTGAACCACGACCTGGTCAAGTTGAGCTGTCATTTGGTAAGTCTCCTTTTGATTGTGCCCCACCCCGATCCCAGATCGCTGTCGGACGGCTAATCCTGATTATTTACTACTATACTGAATTCGTGCGGGGATTCTACCAGCACTTTAACAATTTTTCAAATTGCGGTATGCGTTTTCATATTGTGAAATATCGGTCCGTCTTTAACCCCTGCCCTGCACTCAATGCCAAGCAGCGCCCGTGGATAGCATGCAGTTACGCGCTGCCGCCTTATAATCTTGCTTTAACCGACCACCAGCAAAAACTATCATGCCTGCACAATTGATCGATGGAGTCCTCTTATCACAACAACTGCGCGCCGACATCAAGCAACGCGCCGCAGCCCTGACCGCCCGCGGCAAACAGCCTGGCCTGGCCGTGATTCTGGTCGGCGAAGATCCTGCCAGCCAGGTCTATGTGCGCAATAAGGTCAAGGCCTGCGCCGACGTTGGCTTCCATTCGATTTTCGAGAAATATGACGCGGACCTGAGCGAAGCGGTGTTACTTGCCCGCATCAGTGCGCTCAATACGGACCCGGCGATCCACGGGATCCTGGTGCAGATGCCCTTACCGAAACACATCAATCCGAACAGGGTGATCGAAGCCATTTCGACCACCAAGGACGTGGACGGCTATTCCGTGCTGAGCGCCGGCGAACTGATGACGGGCTTGCCGGGCTTTCGCCCGTGTACGCCGTACGGCTGCATGAAACTGATCGAAAGCACGGGACTGGATCTGAACGGCAAGCACGCGGTCGTGATTGGGCGCAGCAACACGGTCGGCAAGCCAATGGCGCTGCTGCTCTTGCAAGCGCATGCGACCGTGACCATCTGCCACAGCAAGACGCCGGACCTGGCCCATCTCACGCGCGGAGCCGACATCATCGTGGCCGCCGTCGGACGCCGCAACACGGTCACGGCCGGCATGGTCAAGCCGGGCGCGATCGTGATCGATGTCGGCATGAACCGGGATGACGGCGGCAAGTTGTGCGGCGATGTCGCCTTTGCCGAGGTGCGGGAAGCCGCGTCCCACATCACCCCGGTTCCAGGCGGCGTCGGTCCGATG
>JANPCW010000606.1:0-1746 GCA_031431155.1 Janthinobacterium sp.
GTGCGCCAACGTGAAGGCGGTGACAATTTTCACCACGTCGATAAAGGCGATCTTGAAACTGGACCCGGCGCGCCATTGCCGGTCGTCCCAGATCAGCACGGCGGGCAGCAGCAGCGACAACAAGAACAGGATGTGATCGAAGCCGATCCAGATATGCCAGACGCCGGTTTTCAGGTAGGCGGCAAATTGTGCCAGGCGATTTGGCTCGGCCAGCGTGAACTGCTGGCTGGCTTGGTCGGGGCTGAACACTGCGCTGGACGTGAGAGCGCGATGCTGCAGCTTGAGCAGCCCCTTGTGTTGCGGATCGAGCTCGAACAAAAGGCGGTAATTCACGCTCAATGTCGTGATCTTCTCGGGGCAGGCAGCACTAAAGCGGAGCACGGAATAGGCGCCGTCGGTATGCTCGTCGATCAGCTGCTGGTTAGCCGTCAGCGCACACGCCGCCTTGCCAACGGCCAGGCTCAGGTGTGCCAATGCATACGCGGCAATTTCGCTATGCTTGGCGCGCACCTCATCCCAGGTCAATTCGCCGTTGCCGTCCGCATCGAGGCCGATCGCGAAATCGAGGTCGCGCAGGGCGATGTCCCATTGGCCGTCGATGCGCTGCTCGTGAACTGCCAGGGTCAGGTAGCTGTCGCTGGCCTTGTGCGCCTGCGCCGGCGCACAGCAGCCGACGGCAAGAGCGCACAGCGCCAGAGCGAGTACGCCCTTCATACCGGGCTCTCCAGCGATTTTTTCAATCGACTCAAGGTAATGTCCTCCAGCCCGGTCTGTTTCAGCCATGCCAGCACGGGCTGGGCTGCGGCCTTGTCGTGGGCCGCCTCGGCCGCTTCAAGATAAATGCGCGCATCGGCCGGTTCTTTTTGCACCGCCCAGTTATCCTGCGCCAGTTTCAACGCCGACTTGGCGTTTTTCATCAAGTGAAGCTCGAAACGGGACTGCTCGCGTTGATGCACGGTGTCGCCGCGCAGCTTGGCCGCATCGAAGCGATCGCGCAAGACCACGATCGATTGCGCCGCGGCCGGCGCGCCGGTGTTCGCCTGCGCGAGCGCGTAACGCAGCAACAGACCGTCGGCCCGGGTCTGGTCCTTGAGCAGGGCGACGACTTCATCATTGCGCCCCTGGTCAAGCAAGAAATCGGCATAGGCGCCAAGCAGGTAGGTATCGCTCGCGCCCAGTGTCAGGGCGCGCCGGAAGTGCGCTTCGCTGGCCGTGGTCTCGCCCAGCCTGGCGGCCATCTCGGCGAGCAGCGTCAGGATCCAAAGTTGCACGCCCGGGTCGGCGCTATGGCTATTGTCGAGCGCGCTTTTCAACGCCAGATAACTTGGCCGGGCGCTGCCGGTCAAGCTCGCTACATTCGCTAGACAGGTGCGCATGACGAGCTCGGAAGCGATGCCGTACAGGCGCGCACAGCTCTTTCTGGCTGGCTCGTACTCGCCCCTCACCTGGAGCACGGTGGCACGGGTGAGCCAGGCCTGACCATTGGTTCGGTCGGTGCTCAGCAATAGATCAAGATCGGCCAGCGCTTCGGGGAAGCGATGCGTGCTTTGCAAGATCGTGGCGCGCAACACCAGCACCTCGGCCGGCGGCCTGGCCTGGCCCCACCACGGCGCCAGCGCCGCCTGCGCGTAACCGAGGAAGCGCGGATCGGCCTGATTGCGCGCGAGGTTGATGTAGCGCTGCGCCAGCGCGCTGGCCACGTCCAGATTGCCTGGCTCACGCCTCAACTGCGCACGCAGGCCGGCC
>JANPCW010000607.1:0-2763 GCA_031431155.1 Janthinobacterium sp.
GCAAAAGCTGGGCGAAAAGATGTATGCCGATATGCAAGCGCAGCAAGCGGCCGGCGCCGGCGCCGAAGGGGGCGCAGATGCATCGGAAGCCAAGCCAAAGCAGGACGATGTCGTCGATGCCGATTTCAAGGAAGTAAAAGACAACAAGTAACTGTTGTTGAGCGCATCGTTGGTCGAACGCTGTGGCGCGCTGACAAGCCGCTAAGGCACGCCGGGCCGAGCGACCGTATAAGCGGTTCTCGACTCGGCTTTTTCATATAATCAGTACAGCAGAAAATATAGTGCAAGGTGCCGACAACATGGCAAAGCGTGATTTTTACGAGACACTTGGTGTCGCAAAGAATGCTTCGGAAGAAGAGATTAAGAAGTCGTATCGCAAGCTGGCGATGAAATACCATCCGGACCGGAATCCCGACAGTAAAGAGTCGGAAGAGAAGTTCAAGGAAGTCAAGCAAGCGTACGAAATGCTGACCGATCCGGAAAAGCGCGATGCCTATGACCGTTACGGTCACGCCGGGGTCGATCCGAACATGGGTGGCGGCGGTGGCGGTGGCGGCTCGGGCGGTTTCGCCGACAGCTTCGGCGACATCTTCGGCGACATTTTCGGCGGCGGGCGCAGTCGCAGTGCCGGACCGCAAGTCTACCGCGGCGCCGATTTGCGCTACAACCTCGAAATCACGCTCGAGCAAGCGGCCCACGGTTTCGATACGACGATCCGGGTGCCGTCCTGGGACAAGTGCGACACCTGCCACGGTTCGGGCGCCAAGCCGGGCACTGCGCCCAGCACCTGTACCACCTGCGCCGGCCATGGCCAGGTACGCATGCAGCAGGGGTTTTTCAGCATCCAGCAGACTTGCCCGAAGTGCCATGGCACCGGCAAGGTGATCACCGATCCGTGCGCGCCATGCGGCGGCGCCGGACGCATCAAGCGCAACAAAACGCTGGAAGTGAAAATCCCGGTTGGGATCGACAATGGGATGCGGATCCGCTCGTCGGGCAACGGCGAACCGGGCACCAATGGCGGGCCGGCCGGCGACCTGTACGTGGAAATCCACATCAAGCCGCATGCGGTGTTCCAGCGCGAAGGCGACGACCTGCATTGCGAAATGCCGATTTCGTTTGCCAAGGCGGCCCTGGGCGGCGAGATCGAGGTGCCAACCCTGAGCGGCAAGGTCTCGTTCACGATTCCGGAAGGTACCCAGTCGGGCAAGACCTTCCGCCTGAAGTCCAAGGGCATCAAGGGCGTGCGTTCCGGTTACCCGGGCGATCTGTTCTGCCATGTGGTAGTCGAGACGCCGGTCAAGCTGACCGACAGGCAAAGGGAGATGTTACGCGAGTTCGAGAAATCGACCGTGGATGGCGGCGCCAAGCACAGTCCGCAAAGCAAGACCTGGAAAGACAAGGTTCAGGATTTCTTCGAGTGATCCCTCGTTGAAAACGACGGGCGCGTGAGCGCTCATGTTGGACCGACCGCTGAGTGCCGCAAGGCAGTCGGCGGTCTTGGTATGGGGAGCAGACAAAATGACAGAACCCACAAAAACCGATTACGCGCTGGCCGCACTGCTCGACAGTAACCGGCAATGGGCCGCTTCGATGGTGGCGCAGGAAGCCGATTTTTTCAAGAAACTGGAATCGCAGCAATCGCCCCAGTATCTGTGGATTGGTTGCTCCGACAGCCGGGTTCCCGCCAATGAACTCTTGGGGCTGGCGCCGGGCGAACTGTTCGTTCACCGCAACATCGCCAACGTGGTGGTGCATTCGGACTTGAACTGCCTATCGGTGCTGCAATTTGCGATCGAGGTGCTCAAGGTCAAGCACGTGATCATCGTCGGCCACTACGGCTGCTCGGGTGTGCATGCCGCCATGACCGGCACCCGGATCGGGCTGGCCGACAACTGGCTGCGCCATGTGCAGGACGTGCACCAGAAGCACGAGCGCTATCTGGGCGACGTCTTGACCAGCAAGCAGCGCCAGGACCGGCTGTGCGAGCTCAACGTGACCGAACAGGTGGTCAACGTGTGCCAGACCACGATCGTGCAGGACGCCTGGGAGCGCGGACAGCAATTGTCGGTGCATGGCTGGGTGTATGGCTTGAAGGATGGATTGCTGCGCGACCTCGATATGACGGTTGGCGCCGCAACTGAATTGGCACCGCGGCTCGAGCGACGCTTGAGCTGTTACGCGGCATCTGCCTAACGACACCAATCTACGCCTGGCGGTCGTGCCAGGCGTACTCATCAATACCCTCTCAGTTCCGATCGCCCGTTTTTGACACCTCTCGGCGGGAATCGATCGATCAGCATACCGACACGCATAAAAAAACCACAATTATTGTTGGTTATGTGGATGCAGATACGCGTTGGAGCCACCCCGCGCCAAACGCAGTTCCTAAGCGCCTTCACCTTGCTCGCAATGGGCACGACCATGGCGTGGCTGGCGTACCGGGATCCGCTGCGTTACCCGGTGTACGTCGAACTCATGCATTTCCTGTTGGCCAGCGGCGCAGTGGTCGCCGTTACGCTCTTGAATGGCGAATTGTGCAAACTGCGAGCGCGCCTGAAGCAGCAAGAAGCAGATCTGGTCCAAGCCGTGGCGACCATCCAGACGCTCGCCACGGTTGACGAGCTGACCTCGCTGGCAAACCGGCGCCACATGCACGATGTGATCAACGACCAAGAACGGCGCCAGACGACGCCCGGGCAGCCGCGCTGCATGGCGCTGCTCGATATCGATTTTTTAAAGAATGTGAACGATCGCTACGGC
>JANPCW010000608.1:0-3677 GCA_031431155.1 Janthinobacterium sp.
ATGACCGCCACCGAGGACGAGGACGTCTACGAAACGATCGAACGCATGCGCTTCAAGGGGATCCGGCGTTTGCCGGTCGTAAACAGTTTGGGCGGGCTGACCGGGATCGTCAGCGTGGACGATCTGCTCGAATTCCTGGCCGAAGAAATGGGGGAATTGTCAAAAATCAGCGCGCGCCAACAAGCCCACGAGAAACAGGCGCGCCAATAAGGGCGGGCGTGGGACATCATGGAACCGGGGCGTTGCGGTTCAGCCCAGCAGCGGTGTCGCGCGCTTGATAATGGCCGCGCAATCGACGGCGCGCGGCAAGTTGCCGTAGGCTAGGCCGCTACTGTTGCCGGCCAGGCGCGACGCACAGAACGCATCGGCTAGCGCTGGATTGCCGAAGCGCACCAACAATGAACCCTGCAACGCCAGCGCCATTTTTTCCACCACTGTACGGGCTCGGTATTCGATATCGGTGCTGTCAAGCAGCTCGCCGCTTAACTGCGCGACATACCGGTCCAGGTGCTTATCGCTCCCCGCAGCTTGTTGCACCTCGCTCATATAGGTTTCCACCGAGCCCTGATCTCGGCTCATGGCACGCAGCATGTCTAGGCACTGCACGTTGCCGCTGCCCTCCCAGATGGAATTGACCGGCGATTCACGGAACAGGCGCGGCATGATGCAGTCCTCCATCACGCCGCTGCCACCAATACACTCCATGGCTTCAAAGGCATGCGCCGGCGTGCGCTTGCAGATCCAGTATTTGCCGACTGCTGTGCCGAGCCGCACCAGCAGTTTTTCCGCGTCGCTGTGTGCGCTGCGATCGAGGGCGCTGGCGATCCGCATGGTCAACGCAAGCGCAGCCTCATTTTCAATGATCAAGTCGGCCAGCACGTTTTGCATCAAGGGCTGCTCGGCCAGGGGTTTGCCAAAGGCTGCCCGATGGGCGCAGTGGTGCGTGGCCTGCGCCACTGCCTGACGCATGCCGGCCGCCGATCCGATCATCAGTCGAAGCGCGTCATGGTGACCATTTTCAGGATGGTGGCGATGCCGCGGCCTTCGGCGCCGACCATTACTGCGTGGGCCCCGCGCAATTCCGTTTCGCACGAGGCATTGGCCACATTGCCCATCTTGTTCTTCAGACGCTGGATCTGCATTGGATTCTTGCTGCCGTCCGCACGCCACCTCGGCATCAGAAAGCAAGAAAGCCCGCCCGGTGCCTGGGCCAGCACCAGGAAAGCATCGCTCATCGGGGCCGATACAAAATACTTGTGCCCCACCAGTTCGTAGGATTCACCAGGCCCGCCGCTGCCGCTTGGATACGCACGCAAGGTGTTGGTGCGCACGTCGGAACCGCCTTGCTTTTCCGTCATCGCCATGCCGACCGTGATTCCCTGCTTTTGTTCAATCGGGATATTGCGGTGATCGTAATGGCGCGCCAGGATCTTGGGGACCCACTGTTGGGCAAGGTCGGCTTGCTCGAGCAAGGCGGGAATCACGGCCGAGGTCATTGTCACGGGGCAGCAGTGCGCTGCTTCGACTTGGCTTTGCATGTAGAACTTGGCTGCCCGCGCCACTTGGGCGCCAGCCTTTGGCTCTAGCCAGTGCGATGCATGCAAACCGTGCTCGAGTGAGACTTGCATCAAGCGATGATAGGCGGGGTGAAACCGAACCTCGTCGATCCGGTGGCCGTAATTGTCATGGGTATACAGCACCGGCTTGTTTTCGTTGGCCTGGAAACCAAGCTCGATCATTTCGCGCGAACCGGCCAACGCACCGAAAGCGTCCAGATCATGTTCGGCCCAAGCGGCGCCTTCCCGAACCACCGCTTCCTGCAATGCCCGATCCTGCCGGTAGAGGTTGTAATCGTGTAAAGGCGGTGGCTGGTTCTCGACCGTGTGGGTTTCCGCCAAAAAGCCATGTTCCGGTTTGGTATTCATCATCAGCCACGTCCCTTAAAGATCGCACGCACCACGCCCACCATACTGGCCAGCCCGGCAAACATGTGAATATATATTCACACCATTCAGAAGAGTACATCATGGATCGGCCGGCATGTCAAGAAGCGCGTGCCGCATCTGCCAGCGGGAAGGCAAGGGCCGCCCGAATCTGGGGTAGAATTGACTTCCGGCAAACTCCTGCGGTTGACCAAGCGGCGATCGTTGCCGTTCTCATGTACACGGCTTAGAAGGTTCGCGTCATATGGCTTACCGGCCCACCGAAAAAACCCAAGCCCACAAAGCAGCACTGCGCGAGCGATTGCTGAACGCGGCGCTATCGATGGTGTCGGCCGGTGGTTTCAATTCACTGACCATCAGCGCTGTCGCTCAGCAAGCCGGGATTGCCACCGGCGCCGTCTACAAGCACTTCGATTCCAAGGCACAGCTATGCGCGGAGGTTTTTCGGATTGCCACGGAAAAAGAGGTCGCACTGGTGAGGGAAACCGCGTTGCGCGAAGGCGACCCAGCAACCCGCCTGCTTGACGCCATCGAAACCTTTGCGATGCGAGCACTGCGTGGTCAGCGTCTGGCATACGCGCTGATTGCCGAACCGGTGGATGCGCTGGTGGACAGCGAACGGTTGCGCTATCGCCATGCCTATGCGGAAATTTTCCAGCAACTGGTCGATGACGGCATCGCGTTGGGAGATTTTCCGGCCCAGGTGTCGGCGGTCAGCGCTGCGGCGCTGGTGGGGGTAATCGCGGAGTCGCTGGTCGGCCCGCTTTCCTGGCAGGCAGAGAATCGGCCACAGATGGAACAGGCAAGCTTGGTCCGATCGATCCAAGCGTTTTGTTTGCGGGCAGTTGCGATGAAAAAACTGGACGATTAGGGGCGCCACCGCAGCAATAGTGGGGGCGACCGGCGGGGGCGCCCGGCGCCCCCAGCCGATCCTTGATCCTTACTTGGCCGCCGGGCGGTTCAGGTACATGGTCCAGTAGCGCGCCAGATCGTTCAAGCCATCGCCGCCTTTGACTGTCTCGAAGGTCTTGAGCGCATCGGCCTTGCGCCCAGCCAGCGCGTACGCGACACCCAGATGCAGGGTCGCATCTTCCGGCTTCTTCAGGCTGCCCTTGGCGATACCTTTTTGCATCAGGTCGAGACCCTTGTCGAACTGGTCCATCGTCACATAAGCGTAACCGAGGTTGACCAGGGCCAAGCCGTCTTTCGAGCCGATCGCCTTCGCCTCACCTTGGGCAATCGTCTTGACGTCATCGGCGGCGCCCTTGTTGGCTTGATCGCGCAACTTCTTGTGCTTGGCAGCGCCGGCGCCCTTGCCCAACACGCCGGCCGCATAGCCCGCGTCCACCGTCTTTTTGGCTTCGGTCGGCAAGCCGGCGAGCAGCGACAGCTCGGCCGAATCGACATAGCTGTCAGCCATCAATGTCTTGATCGCAAGCTGCTCAAGGCGGTGCACGTCCAGTTGCAGACGGTTCGAATAGGTCGGCTTGTTTTGGGTGCGGTTCAGCAGATCGCCCCAGAAATCGTCGGACGGATAATGCATCACCAGTTTTTCCATCGCCACCAGGTAGGTTGGCGTATCTTTGAGCTTGGCAGCGCTACTGGCGAGCAATTGCAAGTCTTCCATCGGCAGCGGCGTGCCGGTTTTTTCGTTGGCCTGCAACTGGGCCGTCAATTCTTGCTTGGCCTTGGCGTAGTCGTTGTTCAAGTAGTAGGAACGGACCAGGTATTGGC
>JANPCW010000609.1:0-2647 GCA_031431155.1 Janthinobacterium sp.
ACCTCGTCAGGCTTGTGTTCATCATTGGTCAATGTCGTGATGGCGAAGCCAATATCACACCACATTTCCCAATCGTTTACAAGTTGCAATATTAGTAATTTTATAAGTTATTGATTGTAAACGACTTTTGATGCGACAGCCGTGGGGCCCTCTGTTGCATGGCAGCAGAACAACCCTAACGCGGCTATAATAGATCGGTTTATTCAACCGTTTTTGCCCCCGATCCGACCCGTGAATCCAGACCTAGCCAAACTGCACCCCTACCCGTTCGAAAAGCTGCGGCGCTTGTTTGCCACCGTGACGCCCAATCCTGCCTTTCGTGCAATCAGTCTCGGTATCGGCGAGCCGAAGCATCCGACGCCGACCTTTATCCAGCAAGCATTGACCGACCATTTAAGCGGCCTGGCCAATTATCCGACCACCCAGGGCACCCCTGCACTGCGCGGCGCGATTTGCAACTGGCTGGAGCGGCGTTACGCGATTCCCGCGTTGGACCCGGAGACCCAGGTGTTGCCCGTCAACGGTTCGCGCGAGGCCCTGTTCGGGCTGGCGCAAACGGTGCTTCGCCCATCGACAGCGGAACCTGCGCTGGTGATGTGCCCGAATCCGTTCTATCAAATTTATGAAGGCGCCGCCTATCTGGCCGGCGCCGAGCCCTATTTCGTCAATTCCGACCCGGCCAAGAATTTTGCGTGCGACTATGACAGCGTCCCGGATGCGGTCTGGGCGCGGGTGCAACTGTTGTATCTGTGCTCGCCGGGCAATCCGACCGGCGCCACCCTGACGCTGGCCGACTGGGAACAGCTGTTCGCGCTGTCGGACCGTTTCGGCTTCGTGATCGCCGCTGACGAATGCTACTCCGAGATTTACCATGGCAGCGCCGCACCGCTGGGCGCGCTGGAGGCGGCGCACCGTCTGGGCCGCGCCCCGGCTTACCCACGCCTGATCGTATTTTCCAGCCTGTCCAAGCGCTCCAATGTACCCGGTATGCGCTCGGGCTTCGTGGCGGGCGACGCCGCCATCATCAAGCAATTCCTACTGTACCGAACTTATCAGGGCGGCGCCATGGCGCCGCCGGTGCAAGCCGCGTCGATCGCCGCCTGGAACGACGAAGCCCACGTGCGCGACAACCGCGCCATGTATCGCGAAAAATTTTCCCGGATCACGCCTCTTTTGCAGCAAGTGATGCAAGTGGAACTGCCCGACGCCGGCTTTTACCTGTGGGCCGATGTCACCAGCAGCGGCTTGTCGGACACCGAATTCGCGCAACGCCTGTTTGCCGAATATAATGTCACGGTATTGCCAGGAAGCTATCTTGCGCGCGACGCGCACGGCATCAATCCAGGCCGCAACCGGATCCGGATGGCCCTCGTGGCCGAGCTCGATGAAGGTTTGGAAGCGGCGCGCCGCATCGTTTCATTCTGCACCAATTTATCAGCCCCGTTATCAGCCCCCTCCCCACTTCAATGATCGACATCATCATGACCCAACAACTCCAGAACATCATCGACCAGGCGTGGGAACAGCGCGCCGACATCAACCCGGACAACGGTAGCGCCGAGTTGCGCGAAGCCGTCGCGCACGTGATCGCCGCGCTCGACGCCGGCACTATCCGGGTGGCGCAAAAAACGGGCGCCGACTGGGTCGTCAACCAATGGGTCAAGAAAGCCGTCCTGCTGTCGTTCCGGCTCGAAAACAATAGCGTGATGCCGTCCGACGGCACCATGCAGTTCTACGACAAGGTCCCCACCAAGTTCGCCAACTACAGCGCCAACGATTTCGCCAAGGGCGGTTTCCGCGTGGTGCCGCCTGCCGTTGCGCGGCGCGGCAGCTTCATCGGCAAGAACGTGGTCTTGATGCCGTCCTACGTCAACATCGGCGCCTACGTCGATGAAGGCGCCATGATCGACACCTGGGCCACGGTCGGCTCGTGCGCCCAGATCGGCAAGAACGTCCACCTGTCGGGCGGGGTCGGGATTGGTGGCGTGCTCGAACCGATGCAAGCGAATCCGACCATCATCGAAGACAATTGCTTCATCGGTGCGCGCTCGGAAGTGGTGGAAGGCGTGATCGTGGAAGAAAATTCGGTGATCTCGATGGGCGTCTATCTCGGCCAGTCAACCAAGATCTACGACCGCGCAACCGGCGAAGTGAGCTATGGCCGGATCCCGGCCGGTTCGGTGGTGGTGTCGGGCAACCTGCCATCGAGCGACGGCAAGTACAGCCTGTACTGCGCCGTCATCGTCAAGCGGGTGGACGCCAAGACGCGCGCCAAGACCGGGATCAACGAACTGCTGCGCGGCATTTAAGTTTCGCTTGCGGCGGCGCGCGCCAGACACTGCTTTAACGGATTGAGGACAACACGATGGCGATGGACCGCTTGTTTCAGCTGATGAAAGAAAAAAACGCGTCGGATATGTTTTTCGCCGTCAATTCCCCCGTTCATTTGAAAATCAATGGCAACCTGATTCCGATTAACCAGCAAAAGCTGGATCAGGAAAACATCCTGGCGCTGCTGGGCGAAGTCTGCACACCCGAGCAAATGGCCGAACTGAAGCGCGACAACGAACTCAATATGGGCGTCTCGGCGGCCAATTTGGGGCGCTTCCGGCTGTCTGCATTTCGCCAGCGCGGTAGCATTTCGGCC
>JANPCW010000610.1:0-2548 GCA_031431155.1 Janthinobacterium sp.
CAACACCACCCCGCCCTACAAGCCGGCGCGCTTGCCGGTGGTGCTGGACGAACCATTTTACGACCGCGACTACAACCTGTGCATCGATTGCCGCCGCTGCCTGGTCGCGTGCAACGACGTGCGTGGCGTCGGTTGCCTGGAAGTGAAAAAAACGGATGGCCGCAAATGGGTCGGCACGATCAAGCCGACGCTGCTCGAATCTGGCTGCAAATTCTGCAGCGCCTGCGTCGAAGTGTGCCCGACCGGCGCCTTGCTGGACCGCACGCTCGATGTCTCGCACAAGGAACAAACACAAGTGCCATGTAAGGCCGCCTGCCCGGCCGGAATCGATGTGCCGCGCTACGTGCAATTGGTTGGCCTGGGCAAGTACAGCGAAGCGACGGCCGTGGTGCGCGAAAAGCTGCCCTTCCCCGGTATTCTTGGGCGCGCCTGTTTCAGCCCGTGCGAATCGGCTTGCCGCCGCAAGCACCTGGACCAACCGCTCTCGATCCGCAGCCTGAAACGGCTTGCCGCCGACAACGATACAGGCTTGTGGCGCGCTTTGTCGAAACAGTTGCCGTCCACCGGACGCAAGGCGGCCGTCATCGGCGCCGGTCCGGCCGGCTTGACCGCCGCCTATTATCTGGCCAAGAAAGGCCACGCGGTCACGGTATTCGAAGCGCTGCCGGCTGCCGGCGGCATGGTGCGCTACGGCATCCCGGCGTATCGGGTGCCGCTCGCCGTGATCGACCAGGAAGTGGCCGAAGTCGAGCAGCTCGGTGTTGAGTTCCGCTTCAATATCCGGGTCGAGAATATCGACGACCTGCTGAGCCGAGGATATGAATCGGTCTTTATTGGCATCGGCACCCAGGGTGGCGACAAGCTCGGCATTCCCGGCGACGACCTGCCGAACGTCATCGACAGCCCGACCTTCCTGCGCGCCGCCGCGCTCGGCATGGTCGGCACCGCGGAGTCAAGCATCATGGTCGGCAAGCATGTCGCCGTGATCGGCGGCGGCAATGTCGCCACCGACAACTGCCGTACTTCGCGCCGCTTGGGCAGCGACCAGGGCAACATGCGGGTCGATTTAATCTACCGCCGCACCCGCGACGAGATGCCGGCGCGCGAAGACGAAGTGCAAGGCTGCCTGGATGAAGGCGTGAACCTGCGCTTTCTGACGGCGCCGAAGAAAATTGCATTGAATCCGGATGGCGCCAGCCACCTGAAAGTGACCTACGCCAAGATGGAACTGGGCCAGCCCGACGCCAGCGGCCGCCGGCGGCCGGTCGAGATTGCCGGCAGCGAATTCGAGGAAGAGGTGGATCTGGTGATTTCATCGATCGGCCAGCATGCACAAACCTTCGACGGATTCAAAGTGCAAACCGGCAAGGGCGGGCGGATCCAGGTGCGCGAAGATACTCTTCTGACCAGTCGTCCCGGCGTGTTTGCTGGCGGCGACGTCGTGCTAGGGCCGGCCAGCCTGATCGAGGCAGTGGCCCAGGGCCGCAAGGCCGCCAGCGCAATGGATGCATTCCTCGGCGGCGACGGCAACATCGAAGAAAAACTGCTGCCCGACGACTGGGATACCGATCCGCATATCGGGCGCGAAGAGGGCTTTAACCAGAAGCAACGCTTGCATCCGATCTTTATCGCCAATGACCAGCGCAACAACTGGAACGAAGTCGAACTCGGTTTTGACGCGGCCTCGGCGCAAGCCGAAGCGCTGCGCTGCCTGAAATGCAACCTAGCGGCCAAGATCGACAGCATGGTGCTGCCGCCGGAAGCCTGGCTCGACTTCATGGCCAGCGCGGTGGCAGGCATCTGCACCGAGTCGGGCGTATTCCAGCTGCTCGATGCCGACAAGAACGTGCTCACGATCAAGGGCGTCGAGAATCTGCGGCAAGGGCTGGAAGAACAGTTGGCGCGCAACGCCAATGCCCGATATTTCATCTATGAAGAAGCGCCGATGTACACCCAGCGCGAAAGCCAGTTCATGCAAGCCTACCTGCAGCAGCACGGCAAGATGCCGGGCGGTGGTGCCGATGAGCTCGACGACTTGTTCTGACTTGTTGTGAACCACGAAAAGGAAGATTCATGGCACAGATAATCGAGTTCCCGACCCGGCGCGACCTACTGCCGCCGCCGGCTTCGCTTGAACTAAAAATGTGCTGCGCCCGTTGCGGCGCAGACGCCTGGACCATTTTCCAGGGCGGCCAGGTCTGTTGCGGCGATTGCGAAGAGACTTGTCCGTACCGTATCAACTTCACCTGCGAGGCCTTGCAATGACCGGATTCAAATACATCACCTATCTATCGGACAACGGACTGATTACGCTGACGCTGAACAAGCCGCCATACAACGTGCTCGACATTGACATGATGGTCGAGATCAATCGCGCACTCGATTGCGTGCTGAACGATCCCGGCGCCCGCGTGCTGCTGATCACTGGCGCCGGCGAAAAGGCGTTCTCGGCCGGAGTCGACGTGGCCGACCACACGCCGGACAAGGTCGATCGCATGATCGACGTGTTCCACGGCATTTTCCGGCGCCTCGAAACGGTGCAGATTCC
>JANPCW010000611.1:0-3501 GCA_031431155.1 Janthinobacterium sp.
CAAGCGCGCAGTTTGAGTTTGACGACCTCGGACTTGAATTCGTCCGCTGGCGTCGCGGGTGCTTCAAGCGATGCCGTTAGCTTTTGCGCCAGGGACATGACACGTTGCGGATCGACGCCCAGTGTGTCGATCAGGTACGCGATTATTTCCGAGCGCGGATTGGCCAACGTCGGTTCGATCATCATGACTGCGGCCGACACTGCCAGTGCGCGTTCGCGGCTGGCGCTGTCGGGCAACAGTTGTTCGAGGGCGTTGAGCGCTTCCACCGGTGCCACGGCCGTAATGCGCGCCTGCTCCTTAAACAAGCGCGCCCACTGACTTGCCGCAGTGGCACTGCTGAACGTGGCGCCTGGCAGGTGCGCCAACAGGCGCGCGAGACGAAGGCTACGCCGCTCGAATGCACCGATCGAGGCCATGCCAGCGAGCAAAATACGACAAACGGCCTCGGGAAAGCCACCGTCGGCGATGCGCTCAAGGGCAGAGGCGCGAAAGCCGTCAAGCTCGCGCTGCGCCCGGGCATAGGCGACCTCGGCGTCCGCTTGGTCCGGTTTGAACCATGCGCCCAGCCCATTCGGGCCGAACATCCGACGAGCCGAGGCCACCGTCCTGGCATCGCGCTGGTCGCGGAATCGATTGAGGCTATCGGTGATCTGTCCGGACATCTTTTTTTCAAGTTGTCGCAGCGGGTGATCATCCGGGACATGGGCTCGACCGGCGCGGGCCAGGTCGGCTTGCTCGCGAATGAAACCGGCCAGCGGGAAGCTATCGGAAAATAGTTGGCGCTGCAGCCGCATCGGGCTCAGCTTGCCCATGGCATCGGCCAGCGGACGCGTCGCGAGCAGCTTCACCCAGGGCCTGAACCAGGTTTTGTACATCGTTGCATTGAGCTCGGAGACCTGGCTGATAGTGGAAAACAGCGCTTCCTCGTCGCGTCCCTCGGGGTTGAGCGCGCGAATGTCGTCCATGGTGCGATGCTCGTAATGGACCGTGTACTGGCCCGGTTCCAGCTGCTCCCAGCGTTGTTGTTCCAGGCCTGCCTTGGCTTCCAGTTTCATTTCATACAGGCCTGGCGGCAGGCTCTCGATCACGTCCAGCGACGTGACCAGCTGGTCATGTTCCTTGCGCGCGATCTCGCCGCCGACGAAAATGCCCAGATGTCCGACACTTTCATGCAGCACATAGATGATGGTGCGCCCTGCGGCCGCAATCACGCGCTCATCGCCCCAGGTATCGATGATCCAGTTGAGCGCCTGCGGCGGCGGCGTGATGTTGTCGCCCATAGAAGCAAACACGACGATGGGGGACGTGATATTGCGCAGGTCTATCGTCTGGTCGCCCGCCCGCACCGTGCCGCGTGCCAGCCGATTTCCGACAAACAGGTTTTCGACAATGGCTTCGATCTCGCTGCCGGTCATTCTAAAATAACCGCCCCACCAGCGTTCGAATTCCAAAAACCGTTCCGATTCGGTATCCACCGAAGACCACAGATTGTAATACTTGTTCCACCAGGTGTTGGCCGGGTTCAATTTTTCAAAGTTCTCGACCAAGTGCACGCCATCGAAGCGGTCCGCCCCCAGATCGGCGGTCAACGACGACAACCAGGATCCTCCCAGTGCGGCACCAGCGTAACGCATCGGATTTTGCTTGGAGCTCCCGGCCCAGTACGACAAGGGCGCACCCATGATCATCAGTGGACCAAACAGCTCGGGGCGCAGGGCATTGAGTGCCATCATGGCCCAACCGGCCTGACAGTTGCCGATGACGACAGGCTTGGCCGGGCTTTGTGGGTGGCGTGCGATGACTTTCTCGATGAAGCGTGCTTCGGCCTGCATCACGGTACACAAGGTCTGCTTTTCCTCCGGCTCAGGACGGAAAGTGATGAAGTAGACCGGGTGGCCCGCGTTCATCGCCATGCCCACCTCGGAATCGGACTTGAAACCGCCTATGCCTGGTCCATGCCCGGCGCGAGGGTCGACCACAACTACCGGCCGCGCCTGCATATTGACCGGCGCACTGTCGGGCGGCAGCAAGCGCAGCAGCGCATAGTTGCACGGTTCCGGCAAGTCGTGGCCGTCGAGCACCAATTCATGCGCAAACTTCAGTAGCGCAGGCGTGCCCTGTTCGAGATGTTCGATGTAATTATTGCCACGATCGAGCAGGGTTTCCAAAAATAAGTAGGAGCGCTGCCTGGCGTCGTCAAAGTAGGCGCTAGCGTCGCCGATCGCAGAATGAGTTGAACTCGATACGCCTGGTTCTGCTTTGAGACTCGGTTCGCTACGTGCTACCATGATTTCGCTCCTAAAAGATGCACAATACCACTATTCTAGCTCGGTCTCCAACGTAAGCGGCACAGGCTTATTGGACCGACCGGCTGAAAGTTGTGTCCGCACAACACCAATGCAAGCACCTCGCCGATCTGCCGGAACGGCACCGGATGGCGGAATATTTCCACAACAACGAAGGGTAATACATGGAACTGAAGAGCCTACTCGATCAACCCAGCAAGCTGCCCACTATCCCCGAGGTCGCGCAGCAGTTGATCAAGAGCTTTGGCTCGGAGGATGTCTCGATTGACCAGATTGCGCGCCAACTGGCCAGCGATCCGGCCTTGAGCGCCAAGCTGCTGCGGCTGGCGAACTCCGCCTATTTCAATGTGTCGCGCACCATCGGCACGGTCGACGATGCGCTGCGCATGCTCGGCTTTGTGATGGTGCGCAACCTGGTGCTTGGGAACGGCATGGTGGCCGCTTTTCGCAATACGCCAGGCATGGATCTGAAACAATTCTGGCTCTATAACCTCTATACCGCCTGCGCGTCACGCTGGCTCGCCGGCACCGCTGGTGTCAATACGGATCTGGTTTTCACCTTGGGCCTGATGCATGGCATCGGTCAATTGCAAATGCATGTCGGAATCCCGGAGGCGATGCTCGCCCTTGATAAAGAGATGAATGTGCTGGATGCCGGGCGTGCCGAACTGGAGAAGCAGGCCCTCGGCTTCCACTATGGCGACGTGTCAGCCGAGTTGGCGAAAATCTGGAATTTCCCGCAACCCCTGATTTCGGCGCTGCGCGACATACCGCAGCCTTCGGCAGCGCAGCAATGGTCGGAGCCGGCCGCATGGGTTCATATGGGGGCATGGCGCGCGCGCACCGAGGTGCTGGCGATGACGGATGAAGAAGTGGTCGCCAGCTACCCTGCCGAGGTCGGCAAGCGGCTCGGCCTTGCGCCATCCTGGGTGCCTGCGCTGGCTGGGCAATTCCATGGCAGCGCGGCATTTGAGATGCCCCCGCTCAAGGAAATCACCGAAGGGCTCGATGCGATGCTGGCCTGATCTGATGCCGCCGGGCCCCGCTATGACGGCCCGCACCAGCACTCGCAGGCAGTGGTGCGGGCCGGGTCCGTCCGTTCAAGGCCGCAAGGCGGAAAACGGCCCAGATGGCACGCTATAAGCGGGCCAGAACAGGTAAGACGTGTTCCGCACGTTGCTCGATCTTCAAGGCC
>JANPCW010000612.1:0-6817 GCA_031431155.1 Janthinobacterium sp.
CAAGGTGGCCGAGGCCGGTGCCCGGGTCCGGCTGCGGCGCCTGATCCAGCCCTTCATCCTGCGCCGCATCAAGTCCCAGGTGTTGACGGAATTGCCGTCGCGCACAGAAATCGTGCTGCAGGTGGACTTGTCGCCCGAAGAAACGGCGCTCTACGAATCGCTGCGCCGCGATGCCCTCGAAAAGCTGGCCGCGCTGGAGGCCCCGGCCGGCCAGAAGTCGATCCAGATCCTGGCCGAAATCATGAAACTGCGGCGCGCATGCTGCCACCCACAACTGGTCGCGCCGGAGCTGGGCCTGGCCGGCAGCAAGCTCGCCGCGTTCGCCGAATTGCTCGAAGAGTTGCTCGACAACCGCCACAAAGTGCTGGTGTTCAGCCAGTTCGTCGACCACCTGAGCCTGATCCGCGCCCACCTCGACCAGCAAGGCGTGCGCTATCAATACCTCGATGGCGCCACGCCCATGAAGGAGCGCAAGGTGCGGGTTGATGCGTTCCAGGCCGGCGAGGGCGACGTTTTCCTGATCAGCCTGAAAGCGGGCGGCATGGGCATCAACCTGACCGCGGCCGACTACGTGATCCATATGGATCCGTGGTGGAACCCGGCAGTCGAAGATCAGGCCTCGGACCGGGCGCACCGGATGGGTCAGCTGCGCCCGGTGACTATTTACCGCCTGGTGGCCAAGCATACGATCGAAGAAAGCATCGTCGACTTGCACAAGCACAAGCGCGACCTGGCCGACAGCCTGCTCGAAGGCAGCGACATGGCCGCGCGCATGTCGGCCGGCGACATGTTGCTGATGCTGCAGGAAGGGCTGAAAAAATGAGCTCCATTGCCAGCAAAAATCGGCGAATGATCTCCGGTAACGCGGGTTAGGAGCCCCTCGGTATAGCCGTACGGATTGCTCCACTATGCGCGCTAGCGTACCGACGGAGCCGGCGCGCTCGGGTAATCTCATGCTTAATCGTAACGCGCCGACAGGGTCAACGCCCGGGCTGATGCGTTCAGGTCGGCTGTGTGCGACCTTGCGGTAGCGATGGCTTGATTCGCCGACGTAAATTTATTATCGCCAGAAACTGATCAAATCTGGGTGGCTATTCACACTCATGTGCGTAGTCGTCGTTATCTACATTAAAGGAAATCATCATGACCTATTCGAAACTGTTAGCAGCTCTCTTAGTGACGCTCGCGTTGGGCGGATGCATCAACCTTCCAAAAGGCGAGACCGGAGCGCAGGGCGATCCTGGGTACACGGGTGCAACCGGTAACACCGGCGCAACCGGCGGTGCTGGCGCAACTGGCGCAACCGGTAATACCGGCAACACCGGTAGCACAGGCGCCACCGGGTATACCGGCGCAACTGGTAACACCGGCGCGGCCGGCGGTGCTGGCGCAACTGGCGAGACCGGCGCAACCGGCTACACCGGAGCGACAGGCAGTACCGGCGCAACCGGCAACACTGGTGCTCGAGGAAGTGCCGGCAGAACCACAACCGGTGGCAGCACTACCGTGATTGTGCCGAACCGCTAACGGCATGCCCGGCGAACCCAGGCTGGCATAGATGGGTTCGCCAAAAACTGGCCGGCGGGGCGATCAACCTTCAGCGTGTTGATATTCTTGTCGTAAACCATTGCGATCACCACAAATCCCAACAGCTGGCCCCCAACATCGCTGTGTGCGACAACACACAGACCCACGGCGTGCACCGCGCGCACACTACCGACAGCAACCATTTTTTGCTTGCCAACCGCCAGGCCTGATTCGTCACGTCTGTGCCCTTTCCATTGCCTCGCCGGTCGCTATGCCGGCTACAAAGAAAGCCCCGCCATGAAAGCTCTCGTATACAACGGCCCAGGCCAGAAGACCCTGGAAGACCGCCCGAAACCTGCTATCAAGATGCCCACGGATGCGATCGTCAAAGTGAGCAAGACCACCATTTGCGGTACTGACCTGCATATTCTCAAAGGCGACGTGGCCACCTGCAAGCCTGGCACCATCCTGGGGCATGAAGGCGTGGGAGTCATCGATTCCGTGGGGCCCGGTGTTACCACCTTCAAGCCGGGCGACAAGGTATTGATCTCTTGCATTAGCGCCTGCGGCCGCTGCGATTATTGCCGCAAGGGCATGTACTCGCACTGCACGACCGGCGGCTGGATACTGGGCAACAGCATCGACGGCACCCAAGCCGAATTCGTGCGGATCCCGTATGCCGATACCAGCCTTTATCCAATTCCGAAGGGCGCCGACGAAGAGGCATTGGTCATGCTGAGCGACATCCTGCCGACCGGCTTCGAGTGTGGCGTGCTGAACGGGAAAGTTCAACCGGGCTCCAGCGTTGCCATCGTCGGATCGGGACCGATCGGTTTGGCCGCCTTGCTCACGGCGCAGTTCTACTCGCCGTCCGAGATTATCATGATTGACCTGGACGAGAACCGGCTTGCCGTCGCCAAGCGCTTTGGCGCGACCGCCACCGTCAACAGCGCAAGCGGCAACGCGGCCGAGCAGGTAATGAAGCTGACTGGCGGACGAGGTGTGGACACCGCGATCGAGGCCGTGGGCATCCCCGCCACCTTCAATCTTTGCGAGGACATCGTGGCGCCAGGCGGCACGATTGCCAATGTCGGCGTGCACGGGGTCAAGGTCGATCTGCACCTGGAGAAATTGTGGGCGCACAATGTGACCATCACCACACGACTGGTCGACACGGTCTCGATTCCGATGCTGCTCAAGACCGTCAGTTCCAAAAAAATTGACGCAAAGCAGCTCATCACGCACCACTTCAAGCTCGACCAGATCTTGCAAGCCTACGAGACTTTTAGCAAAGCGGCCGACACCAAGGCGCTTAAGGTGATCATCGAACCATAAGCAGGCAGTCCCAGGCCGGGTGCAAAGGCGCCCGATGCCTGGTATCACTGCCGAAACAAATTGCCACAGGTGCCAGGCAATCCATGCAATCATTCATGCTTTTCAAGCGAGATCGTTACATGGAAGAAGACAACGCATCAACGATTTCATCGAACGCCACGCTGGTGTGCGCGAAATCTTGGACGGCCTATCTCGGCATCACTTTCTTGGCTTTGATCCTGTTTTTTGGCGCGCTGCCATTGGCGTTCCTGTGGAATGAGCTGGCGGCCGGCTGCGTTCTTATTCTCGCAGCACTCATTGTCGGCTACCAGACGCTGCTGGTGCGCAGCTACCGGCTTTACTATGACGACATTGGGGTCTGGCTGTATTCCGGCATCCTGCCATGGAAAAAAGGCATCGTCGGCGTGAAGTGGCGCGACATGGATGAAGCGACCTTCGTGCAGACGTTCTGGAGCTGGCTGTTCAAGTCGTACTCGATCCGCGTCGGGCACCGTTTCACCAAGTCCAGCGAATTGTTCCTGACGCATATGGCGCGCGGCAAGGACGCGGTCGTCACCTTGAACGCGCGTCATCAAGCCCTGATTCGCGCCGACACACTGGTCTGACCGCCCCCCTCCAAGCAAGAACATGGCTTGCGCTGGGATCGACCAGCGCGCCGACTCGCCACGCCAACTGAAAATCAAGCCCGGGCAGTTATACTCCACCGATCAGCTTTTTAAATTTGAAAGAAATCATGTCGACTATCCCAACCTGCCCCCAATGCGCCATGGAAAACACTTACCCGGACGGCACAAATTATGTGTGCGCCGACTGTGGCCACGAATGGCCGATGGTAGAGGCCGCACCGGCCGATGAGACCAACGCCGTCGTGAAAGATGCCAATGGCAATGTATTGAGCGATGGCGATTCGGTCGTGCTGATCAAGGACCTGAAAGTGAAGGGCTCGTCGATCACGCTTAAACTGGGGACCAAGGTCAAGAGCATTCGTTTGGTCGGCGGCGACCACGAGGTCGATTGCAAGATGGATGCCGGCAGCTTCATGCTAAAGGCTTGCTTCCTCAGAAAGGCCTGAGATCGCGTTGCTACAGATGCACCCGTTGCCCAAACACTCACGAGGCCACCCTGATGATGAAACTCAAAATTGCGCTAGGCGCATTGTTGACCATGTTTGCGCTGGCGCCCGCAGGCGCAGCCAAAGTGACTAAGACTGCAAAGGCGAGCAAGACAGCCAAGTCGCACAAGAAAGCAGGAACCGCCAAGCCGGCCAAGGTCAAGGCCGAGGCCGAGACCAAACCGGCAAACGTGGCAGCATCGGTCCCGCCAGCCGCTCCCGAGCAAAAGTACGACAAATCGCTCAACTCCTTGAGTGGCCAATTCCTCAACGCGCTCTGGCGCGTCGATCCGGAAAGCGCAATCGCCGCCGGCAAATACGATAGCGCCGCGCTCTTGAGCATCCCCGACGATGCCAGCCGGGCCCGGCAGCTCGCATTCACGGAAAACTGGCAGGCACGCTTTGCCAAGGTTGACCCGCGCCAGCTGTCGCCGAATCAGCGTACCGACCTCTCATTGCTAACCAACAAACTCGCCTCCGACCGCTGGTACCTGACCACGTTCCGCGAATTCGAATGGAATCCAGCGACTTACAATATTTCCAGCCCGATCGACTTCATCCTCAATACCGAATACGCGGCCAAACCGCAGCGTCTGCGCACGCTGCTCAAGCGCATCGCCATCGTGCCGGCCTACTATGCGGCCGCGCGCGCCAGCGTGGTCAACCCGACCCGCGTGCATACGCAGCTGGCGATCACGCAAAGCCCGGGCGTGCTGACGGTGCTGGGCGAGCTTGACAAGGCAGCCCAGGCCTCGATCCTGACGCCGGCCGAGAAGAAGCTGTACAGCCAGCGCATAGTCGCGGCGCGTGGCGCAGTCGCTGGCTATGTCGCATGGCTGACGGATCTCGAACAAAACATGGATAAAACGGGCGCGCGCTCGTTCCGCGTCTTGAAACCCGTGTATGAGCAAAAATTCGCGTTCGACATCCAGTCCGGCAATAGCGCCGAACAAACCTATCAAAAGGCGCTGGCCGCGCGTGAGCTGCTTCTAACGCGTATGGACACCCTGTCCGACGAGCTGTGGTCCAAGACCATGGGCAACGCGGCCAAGCCAAGCGATCGCACCCAGAAAATCGGCATGGTGATCGACAAGCTGTCGAGCAAACACGTGGTACGCGCCGACTTCTTCCCTGAAATCCGGCGCCAAATCCCCCTGTTGCAGGACTGGGTCGTGCAAAACAACTTGCTCACGATGGATCCGGGAAAACCGCTGGTGGTGCGCGAGACGCCGCTGTATCAGCGCGGCGTGGCCGGCGCCGGCATTGAAGCGCCCGGCCCTTACCGGCCGCATGACCGCACCTACTACAACGTGACGCCGCTCGATGGCGCAACGCCTGAACAGGCCGAAAGCAGCTTGCGTGAATACAACCACTGGATTCTGCAAATCCTGAACATCCACGAAGCCATTCCCGGCCATTACACGCAACTGGTGCACGCCAATAAATCGCCATCGATGGTCAAGTCTCTGTTTGGCAATGGCGCGATGGTGGAAGGCTGGGCCGTGTACGGCGAGCGCATGATGCTCGAATCGGGCTACGGCAACAATGAGCCGGAAATGTGGCTCATGTATTCCAAGTGGAACTTGCGCAGCGTGACCAACACCATCCTCGACTACAGCGTACATGTGCTGGGGATGACTCAAGCGCAGGCGATGGATCTGTTGACCAGGCAAGCGTTCCAGACCGAGCGCGAAGCGAGCGAGAAATGGCGCCGCGTGCAACTGACCTCGGTGCAGCTGACCAGCTATTTCAGCGGCTACAGCGAGATCATGGAATTACGGGAACAGCGCAAGCAGGCCCTGGGGCCGAAATTCGTGCTCAAGGATTTCCATGAGCAGTTTCTCAGCTATGGCAGCGCGCCGGTGCGGATGATCAGGGATTTGATGCTGAAGGGGGCGGAGTAAAACTCTGAACCAAAAAATATTAGGGTCAGAGTAGAATTAAAGATGAATATATGTTGGTATTAGGGTCAGTTAATATATGTTGGGGTCAGAGTTTGTTCGTCATGAGGCCGACGAAAAAAACTCTGACCCACAAATCGCTAAATTAAAAAACTCTGACCCACAATCAGCTTAACTCTTGCGGCGCCTGGGTGGCCTTGACAAACATCGGGGCCACCAGTAAGCCGAGTTCAAACAGCAGGCACATCGGCAAAGCCAGCGCAAACTGGCTGACGATATCGGGCGGCGTTACGATCGCGGCAACCACGAAGGCGCCCACAATCACATAAGGCCGCCATTGCTTGAGCTTGGCAACGGTCACCAACCCCATCCGCACCAAGACCACGACCACGATCGGCACTTCGAACGTGGCGCCAAACGCGAGGCACATCGACATGACGAAATCGAGATAGTTTTCGATGTCGGGTGTGACCGAAATCGAGCTCGGCGCGAACTCGCCGATGAACTTGAAGACGCGTCCGAACACAAAGAAATAGCAAAATGCTACGCCCGCCATGAACAGGATGGACGACGACACCACCAGCGGCATGATCAGGCGCTTTTCATGCGCGTACAGGCCGGGGGCGATAAACGCCCATAACTGGTAGAGCACCCAGGGCAGCGCCACGATGAAGGCGACCACCAGCGTGACCTTCATCGGCACCAGAAACGGCGAAATGACGCCGGTGGCGATCATTTTCGACCCGGCCGGCAGGGCCGCGATCATCGGGCGCGCAATGAAATCGTAAATTTGCGACGGCCCCGGCCAGGCAATCAAGGCCGCACACACCAGCGCAATCCCGATCGAAGCCTTGACCAGGCGGTCGCGCAATTCGACCAGATGGGAGATGAAAGTCTCTTCGACCGGTTCTTTTTTTGTCATTTAGAAAAATGAAGCATGGGA
>JANPCW010000613.1:0-2766 GCA_031431155.1 Janthinobacterium sp.
CGCGCGTGCTCTCGACCGCGCGCAAACCGGCGTTGGCCTGGGCTTGCGCCAGCTTCAGATCCTGCGGATCGAGTTGCATCAAGACCTGCCCCTGCTTGACCACGCTCCCCACATCCACTTTGCGCGCGATAACCTTGCCACCGACCCGAAAACCGAGGCGCGACTCGACGCGCGGACGCACCTCGCCCGAAAACTCCGAACTGACCTCAATATTGTTGCCGCTCAGGTGCAAAACGCGCACCGAGCGGACGTCCTCGACCTTCGGGGGTGGCTTGGAACACGCGCTCAGAACAGACAGGAGCAAAACGAGGGCGCCCGCGCCCGGCAGCGATGCAGTTGGAACCGGCTGGGCTTGACGCAGGTTTTTTAGGGTAGGCACGTGGTAATCCTTTACTATGCGGACTGTTTGATCCGGTACACAAAATACTAATGATACTAATGACTCTTCGGTTATTAAGTATAAACTGACCAACTTCTTTTTTGCAAATGACTTTTGCGTCATTAATATAACTATTTCTCTGCCATGCCCGTCGACCACTACGAAAATTTCCCTGTTGCATCCATTCTCTTGCCCAGGCGGCTAGTTCCGGCGATCGAGGTAATCTATGCCTTTGCCCGCAGCGCCGACGACTTGGCCGATGAAGGCGATGCCACCCCCGCCGAGCGCCTCGATGCCCTGCGGGCGTACCAGGAAGCGCTGGGGCGGATTGAGCGCGCTGAAACGCGCGCCGGCTCGAGCGATGATCCGCTGTTTGTAAAATTGGCGAATATCATAGAACAATACGGGCTGCCTTTACAGCCTTTTCACGACCTGCTGTCCGCGTTCAGGCAGGATGTCGTCACCACCCGCTACCCCAGTTTCGATCTTTTGCTGGACTATTGCCGGCGTTCCGCCAATCCGGTTGGGCGCTTGATGCTTTCCCTGTATGGCGCAGCCGACGCGGCCAACATCCGCGATTCGGACGCAATCTGCTCTGCCCTGCAGTTGATTAATTTCCTACAAGACGTTGCGATCGATCGCCGGAAAGAGCGCATCTACCTTCCGCTGGACGATCTGGCGCGGTTTGAGATTCCCGCCGCGCAACTCGATAGTGGCGTGCCCGATGCCCGCTGGCGCGCCTTGATGGCCTTCGAAGTCGCGCGCGCCCGGGCTCTGATCTGGAGCGGAGCGCCGCTGGCGCGCCGCCTGCCGGGCCGGATCGGCTGGGAACTGCGCCTGGTGGTCCAGGGTGGCTTGCGCATTCTGGAAGCGATCGAGCGGGTCGACTATGACGTTTTCCAGTTCCGGCCACACTTGAAAACCGGCGACTGGCTGGTCATTCTATGGCGCGCACTGTGGATGAGGCCGCCAAAAAGCGTCTGATGCCCACCGTTAGTGATCGCCGCCATCGCCGCTTCGGCTAAGATAGCAACTTCGATCCGCAATCCATTGCTCTTTTGACTATGTCCCCCGACGAATACTGCCAACAAAAAACTGCGCAAAGCGGTTCCAGTTTCTATTACAGCTTTCTGTTCCTGCCGCCTGAACGGCGGCGCGCGATTACGGCCTTGTACGCATTTTGCCGCGAGGTCGACGATACGGTCGATGAATGCAGCGACGAATCGATCGCGCGCACCAAACTCGCCTGGTGGCGCACCGAAGTGTCCGCCATGTATGCCGGCAAGCCAAGCCATCCGGTGGGGCTGGCCCTGCAGCCGCACTTGTCGGTCTACCGGCTTGAACAGCAGCACTTGCAGGCAATCATCGACGGGATGGAAATGGATCTGGACCAGACCCGTTACCTCGATTACCCGGCCATGCAACGGTATTGCTGGCACGTGGCCAGCGTGGTCGGGATCTTGTCGGCCAGTATCTTTGGCGCAAGCAAACCGGAAACGCTGCAGTACGCGGAAAAGCTGGGACACGCCTTCCAGCTCACCAACATCATCCGCGATGTTGGCGAAGATGCGCGCAAGGGCCGGATCTACCTGCCAATCAATGAACTGCAGCAATTTGGCGTGACGGCCGCCGACTTGCTCAACGCGCGCCACAGCGCGAACTTCGAAAATCTGATGCGTTTCCAGGTTGCTCGCGCTCAAATGGCGTATGACGAGGCATTCGCGCTGCTGCCGCCGGCCGACCGGCGCGCCCAGCGCCCCGGCTTGATGATGGCCGCGATTTACCGCACCTTGCTCACCGAAGTCGAACGCGACGGCTATCACGTCTTGACACAACGCATCTCCCTGACGCCGATCCGCAAATTGTGGCTGGCGTGGAAGACTTACGTGCGTGGCTAAAGAGGCCGTCCCAGACCGCCCAGGAATGAAGACGATGGTCAACGTGGCCGTGATCGGCGGCGGCTGGGCCGGGTGCGCCGCTGCCGTGGAACTGGCAAAATCCGGCTGCAAAGTGACCCTGTTTGAAGCGGCCCGTACCTTGGGCGGGCGCGCACGCCAGGTCGAACTGAACGGGAAAATGCTCGATAACGGCCAGCATATTTTGCTGGGCGCCTATCGCGAGACGCTGCGCCTGTTGAAGGCGGTCGGCATCGACCGCGCGCACGCCTTCTTGACCCTGCCGATGCAAATGCGCTATCCGCCCGAGTCTGGCGGCATGGATTTTGTTGCGCCGCGCCTGCCGGCGCCGCTCCACCTGCTGGTCGCGCTGCTGCGCACGCGCGGCCTGAGCGGGGCCGACAAACTGGCGCTGGCGCGCTTTTCAACCAGCGCGCGCTGGATGGGCTGGCAGCTCGACACCGATTGCAGCGTCAGCGAGCTGCTGGAACG
>JANPCW010000614.1:0-1773 GCA_031431155.1 Janthinobacterium sp.
AGGCGACCAAGCAAAAGAGCACGATCACCACCCTGCAAGGCGTGGCCAAGCAGCCCGATTCTGCGCCGCAGCCCGATAGCGTCAAAACACAGTACTGAACGCAGCACTGAACGCAGCACTAAACGTAGCTAAACGCAGCACTAAACGCAGCACTCATAGCCGCGTCCATCAAACTAAGAAAAAAATCGCATGGAATTTGAACTCTGGTGGTTATTGGGCATTCCCGTTTTTTTCGCGCTCGGCTGGCTCGCGGCGCGCGTCGACATCCGGCAACTGGTGGCTGAATCGCGCACGCTGCCGCGCGGCTATTTCAAGGGCTTGAATTTTTTGCTCAACGAGCAGCCCGACAAGGCGATCGACGCCTTCATCGAGATCGTCAAGCACGATCCGGAAACGGCCGACATGCATTTCGCGCTGGGCAACCTGTTTCGGCGCCGCGGCGAGACCGAGCGCGCCATCCGGGTCCACCAAAACCTGTTGTCGCGCCCCGATTTGCCGCAAGAGCAGCAAGTGCACGCCCAGTATGAACTGGGGATGGATTACCTGAAAGCCGGCCTACTTGACCGCGCCGAAGAGACTTTCAACGGCCTGGTCGAGACCCAGTACAGCATGCAGGCGCGGCGCGCGCTGCTGGAGATTTTCCAGCGCGAAAAAGAATGGCCGCGCGCGATCGAGGCTGCGCTCGGCTTGCAGGAATCGGGGGCCGGCACGCGGCAAAAGGAAATCGCCCAGTTCTATTGCGAACTGGCCCAGGACGCGCTGGTCCAGATGCATCCCGAGCGTGCCTTGCCGCTGCTGGAAAAAGCCTTGCTGGCCGACCGTACGAGCGTGCGCGCCACCCTGTTGACGGGCGACGCCTTGCTGTCCAAGAATGATGTGGAAGGCGCCTTGGTGACCTGGCGCCGGGTCGAGCAGCAAAGCGTGCCGCATGTTGCCCTGGTGGCGCAGCGCCTGATGGATGGCTACCGCGCGCTGGGACGGGCGCAAGAGGGCGTAAACCTGCTCAAATCCTATCTGGCCGACGCGTCCTCGATCGACTTGCTTGAAGTCGTGTTCAAGGCCGTGATCGAACTCGATGGGGTGGACGCGGCCAAGCAATTGGTGAGCGACGAACTGCGCCGCACCCCGACCTTGCTGGGCCTGGACAAATTGCTGGAGGCGCGCCTGATGAATGCGCCGCCCGAAGTGCGCTCGGAACTGTCGATGGTCAAGAACCTGGTGCATGGCTATACCCAGAAACTGGCACGTTACGAATGCAGCCATTGCGGCTTCAAGGCGCGCCAGTTCTACTGGCAGTGCCCCGGCTGCAGCCGCTGGGAAACCTACCCGCCGCGCCGTACCGAAGAATTGAACGTGATGAATTAACTGATTTTCAAATTGCACGCCCTACACTAAACGGCATCTTGCTACCGAGGAAACTATGAAAATTACCATTATCGGCACCGGTTACGTCGGCCTGGTCACAGGCGCCTGTCTGGCCGAATTGGGCAACGACGTGTTTTGCCTTGATCTCGATGCCAAAAAAATCGACCTGCTCAACAGCGGCGAGATACCGATCCACGAGCCGGGCCTGGATGAAATCGTGGCGCGCAACCGCGCCGCCGGACGGCTGCGCTTCTCGACCGATATCGCCGCCAGCGTGGCGCATGGCGCGCTGCAATTCATCGCCGTCGGCACCCCGGCCGATGAGGATGGCTCGGCCGATCTGCAGTATGTGCTGGCAGCGGCCGCCAACATCGGCAAGCACATGAACGAGTTCAAGGTCATCGTCGA
>JANPCW010000615.1:0-3426 GCA_031431155.1 Janthinobacterium sp.
GCCGAAGCTGCCGCCGATGATGACCGTGAATTTCGGTACCGAGGCGGTGGCCACCGCGGTGACCATCTTGGCGCCATTGCGGGCGATGCCTTCGTTTTCGTACTTGCGCCCGACCATGAAGCCGGTGATATTTTGCAGGAACACGAGCGGAATCTTGCGCTGGCAGCACAGCTCGATGAAGTGCGCGCCCTTGAGCGCCGATTCGGAAAACAGGATGCCGTTGTTGGCGATGATGCCGACCTTGATGCCGTAGATGTGGGCGAAGCCGCAGATCAGGGTGGTGCCGTAGCGCGCCTTGAATTCATCGAAGTCGCTGGCGTCGACGATGCGGGCGATCACTTCGCGCACATCGAACGGCTTGCGGGTGTCCACCGGAATCACACCATACAATTCACGGGTCGCGTACTTCGGCTCGGCCGATTCGCGCAAGGCCATCTGCTGCGGCTTCTTGCGGTTCAGGTTCGAGACGATGGTGCGCGCCAGCGACAGCGCGTGCAAATCGTTCTGCGCCAGATGGTCGACCACGCCGGACAGGCGGGTATGGACATCGCCGCCGCCCAGGTCTTCGGCCGAGACCACTTCGCCGGTGGCCGCCTTCACCAGCGGCGGCCCGCCCAGGAAAATCGTGCCCTGCTCCTTGACGATGATCGATTCGTCGCTCATGGCCGGCACATACGCGCCGCCCGCCGTGCATGAACCCATCACCACCGCGATTTGCGGAATGCCCTTGGCCGACAGATTGGCCTGGTTGAAAAAGATGCGCCCGAAATGCTCGCGGTCGGGGAACACCTCGTCCTGGTTCGGCAAATTGGCGCCACCCGAGTCCACCAGATAAATGCAGGGCAGGTTGTTCTGGTCGGCGATCTCCTGCGCGCGCAAATGCTTCTTGACCGTCATCGGGTAGTAAGTACCGCCCTTGACGGTGGCATCGTTACAGACGATCACGCATTCCTGGCCAGACACGCGGCCGATGCCGGTGATGATGCCCGCGGCAGGCGCGGCGCCCACGCCGCTAGCTTCCTTGTACATATGGTAGGCAGCCATCTGCGAAAATTCGAGGAACGGCGTGCCGGGATCAAGCAGCATCTGGACCCGGTCGCGCGGCAGCAATTTGCCGCGCGCGACGTGCTTCTTGCAGGCCGCCTCGCCGCCGCCGGCCGCCAGCAGCGCCACTTTCTCGTGCAGGTCGTCGACCACGATTTGCATGGCCGCTGCGTTGGCTTTGAAGTCATCACTGCGCGGATTGAGTTTGCTTTCGATTTGCGGCATTGCCTATCCTTTTATTATCGCGTCATGCCCGTCAGGGAAGCTGCCATCGAGATAAAACCAGCGCGCGCCGGCCGCATCGCGCTCGCGCACGAAGCGGCTCACCTCATGCAGGCGGTGGGCGCGGCCGTTGATCTTGTAGCGCGCCACGAATTCGACGCTGTCCTCATCGAGCTGTGTTTCACGTTGACGTATACGTAAAGCAGATTTTACCTCAAGTTTCAGCCATTGCAACTTTTCTTTGTCGTCCAGAATCGGATCGGCTGGCCGGGTACTGGCGTGCCAGGTTGCCCGCAGATACGATTCATCGCGCAGCGTGTAGGCGCTATAGCGCGAGCGCATGAGCTTCTCGGCCGTGGGCGCGATGGCGGCGCCGCTGATAAACGGCCCGCAGCACGTGGCGTAACAGGCGCCGCCGCAGGGACAGGTTGGTGATTTCATGGTGAGAACGGAAAGACCGGGAAGATTTTCGCAATTATCCGCCATAACCGGAGTCAGTAGGGCGTGTTCGGCCCGACGCACAGTCCAATTGCGCTGTCAAGACTGGCGCATCCGCGCCGATTGCGTATCATTCCAGGCTTGACCGCTTTAGACGAATCCCATGCTGCCCTCAATCGAACAACGCCTCGCCCTTGAACTTGCCGCCAAACCGGTGCAAGTTGCCGCCGCCATCGCCCTGCTGGACGAAGGCGCAACCGTCCCGTTCATTGCCCGCTACCGCAAGGAAGCGACCGGAGGCCTCGACGACATCCAGCTGCGCCTGCTGGAAGAACGGCTGCGCTACCTGCGCGAACTGGAAGACCGGCGCACCGCCATCGTCGCCTCGATCACCGAGCAAAACAAGATGACGCCGGCGCTGCTCGATGCGGTGCTGCACGCCGAAGACAAGACGCGGCTGGAAGACTTATATCTGCCATACAAACAGAAGCGCCGCACCAAGGCCCAAATCGCGATCGAAGCAGGGCTGGCGCCGCTGGCCGACGATTTGCTGGCCGACCCGCAGCGCAATCCGGAACAGGAAGCGGCCGCTTACCTGCGCGAAGCGTTCGTCAGTGGCGACGGCAACAATCCGGGCGTGCCGGACGCGAAAGCGGCGCTCGACGGCGCGCGCCAGATCCTGATGGAGCGCTTCGCCGAAGATGCGACCCTGCTGCAAGCGCTGCGCGACTATGTGCAGGAGCACGGCGTGGTCGAATCGAAGGTAGTCGAAGGCAAACAGGACGAGGGCGCGAAGTTCGCCGACTATTTCGCCTATTCCGAAACCATCGCCACCGTGCCTTCGCACCGCGCACTGGCGCTGTTGCGCGGACGGCGCGAGCAAGTGCTGGACGTGGTGCTGCGCCTTGACACCGAAGCGGAAAAGCCGAAGTGGGATGCGCCGCACAATCCCTGCGAGGGACGCATCGCGGCCCGCTTCGGCATCAAGAACCAGGGTCGCCCGGCCGATAAGTGGCTGTCCGATACGGCGCGCTGGACTTGGCGCGTGAAAAGCTTCATGCACCTGGAAACCGAATTGATGGGCGCGCTGCGCGAGCGCGCCGAACAGGATGCCATCAACGTGTTCGCGCTGAACCTGAAGGCGCTGCTGCTGGCAGCGCCAGCCGGCCCGCACGCGACCATGGGGCTCGATCCTGGCTTGCGCACCGGCGTCAAGGTGGCCGTGGTCGACGCCACCGGCAAGGTGATGGACACGGCCGTGATCTATCCGCACCAGCCCAAAAATGATTGGGACGGTTCGCTGCACCTGCTGGCCCAGCTGGCCGCGCGCCACAATGTCTCGCTGATCTCGATCGGCAACGGCACCGCCTCGCGCGAGACCGACAAGCTGGCCCAGGACTTGATCAAGCTGCGCCCGGAACTGAAGCTGACCAAGATCGTCGTCTCGGAAGCGGGCGCCTCGGTCTATTCGGCCTCGGAATTTGCCTCGCGCGAATTGCCGGACATGGACGTGACGCTGCGCGGCGCGGTCTCGATTGCGCGCCGGCTGCAGGATCCGCTGGCCGAGCTGGTCAAGATCGATCCGAAATCGATCGGCGTGGGCCAGGACCAGCACGACGTCGGCCAGACCCAGCTGGCGCGCTCGCTCGACGCCGTCGTTGAAGATTGCGTCAATGCGGTCGGGGTCGACGTGAACACGGCCTCGGCGCCGCTGCTGGCGCG
>JANPCW010000616.1:0-13267 GCA_031431155.1 Janthinobacterium sp.
CACCGTTATCGAGCACGTGAAGTTGCGGCGCGGCGGCCGGGGCATTGGCGCCCTGCTGCGCCAGCTTCTGCAGCTGGCGCTGTTCCATATGCTTGGCGCGGTACAGCACGTAAGCACGTGCCACATCGTGTTCGCCCGAACGCATCAGCGCCAGTTCGACCTGGTCCTGGATGTCTTCAATATGGAAGGTGCCGCCGCCAGGCTGGCGCCGTACCAACGCCGCCACCACGTTGGTGGTCAGTTGCTCGACCAGTTCGCGAATCCGCGCCGATGCCGCGCCCTGGCCGCCACTGACCGCCAAAAACGCCTTGGTCACAGCCAGAGCGATTTTCGACGGTTCGAATGCGACCACCGCGCCGTTGCGGCGGATGATCCGATAGTCGCCACTGGCCGCGGCGGTTGCTGTCAAGCCGGGTGCCGACGTAGCGCCAGGGGCCGGCGGAACCATGCTCGCATGGGCGGAAATATCTTGAATCGAATGCATGTAGCCTCCCGGAAACGGCTGGCAGTCTTGCTGCCGCCATATGTTATTAATTAGAACGCCCGATCGGGCGAGAGTTCATCGGAAACGACGTGTGAAATCCAAGAATTGCAAGCCCAAGCTTGCAGCCAAACCGGTCATGGACGAACCGAAAAAGGACAAAAAATACGTGTAGGACGGTTCGGGCAATGTCTGGTCGGTGGAAAAAATTTTCAATATGACGTCGACTTAAACCCTACATTTAGTCATTTTTCTTATTAACTACACTAATTGTAGTACCTGAACCGAGCGCACGCAAGCTTGACTTGCATCAAGAAGCCATTTATTTTGAAATTTCGCGCGTGACTTGTGCGGGCAGTGGCGGACAGCACCACACCCGGTGAGCAAGCACTAACTTAGGGAGTTTTGCAGGGCGTGCCTGGCTTTATTCCGGGAAGAACTCACGGCCGCCACGCGGCTAAGGCATCGCGATCGCGCGCTCCGGGCGAGCGTGCCCAATGGTGGGACCGTCGCGCTAGATCGTCGGGCGGATGCTCGGAATATCCACGCGACGTCCACCGCATGCTGCGCGCCAGGCTATTCGATGCCGAGTCCGAGCTCGCTCGCGACCTGCTTTTGCAAGACGTTTTTTCGAACTTTCCCAGTCACAGTCATCGGGAAGCTGTCGACAAACATGATGTAGCGCGGGATCTTGTAATGGGCGATTTGCCCGCTGCAAAAGGCGCGGATCTCGTCGGCTTCAGCTTGCATGCCCGGTCGCAATATGATGCAAGCGCATAGCTCCTCACCGTATTTCTGGTCCGGTACGCCGATGCACTGCACATCGAGCACTTTTGGGTGCCGGTAAAGGAATTCCTCGACTTCCCTCGGGTAGATGTTTTCACCGCCGCGAATTACCATGTCCTTCAAGCGCCCGACAATGCTGCAAAAGCCATCGGCGTCGATCACGGCCAAGTCGCCGGTATGCATCCAGCGCGCTGCATCGATGGTTTCCCTGGTCTTTTCCACATCGCCCCAGTACCCGAGCATCACTGAATAGCCGCGCGTCAACAGCTCCCCCTTCTCTCCGCGCGGCACGATGTTGCCGTACACATCGATTAATTTGACTTCGAGGTGGGGGTGGATGCGGCCGATGGTGGACACACGCAGGTCAACCGGGTCGTCGACCGAGCTTTGGAAGCTTACCGGGGAAGTTTCCGTCATTCCGTAGGCGATCGTGATTTCTTTCATGTGCATCTGGCTGATGACGCGATTCATAACTTCAACCGGACAGGGCGATCCTGCCATGATGCCCGTTCTCAGGCACGACAAGTCATACTGCTTGAAATCGGGATGATCAAGGATCGCGATAAACATCGTCGGCACGCCATGCAGGCCGGTACAACGCTCGGCCTGCACGGTTTCCAGCACCGCCTTGGGATCGAAACCCTCGCCGGGGTATACCATCGCGGCACCGTGCGTCACGCATGCCAGGTTGCCCAGCACCATGCCGAAGCAGTGATAGAGCGGCACCGGAATGCACAGCCGGTCTTGATCGGTAAATTTGAGTGCCTCGCCAATGAAAAAGCCATTGTTCAGTATATTGTGATGGGTTAAGGTTGCGCCTTTTGGCGCGCCGGTGGTGCCCGACGTAAACTGGATGTTGATCGGGTCGTCGAACTGCAGCGTCGCTTCGACGCTTGCCAGATGCTCCAACTGCGGTGCGCTGACCGCGCCGTCGATATCGTCGAAGTTCAGCATGCCGTGGGTTTTTTCCGTTCCCAAGCGAATGATGTGCTTGAGGTGCCCAAACCGTTCCGATTGCAGGGTGCCCGGCTTGGAGTGGGCGATTTCAGGAACCACGTCCTGCAGCATTCCGATGTAATCGCTGGACTTGAATTGCGGCGCAAGAATCAGGGCCGCGCATTGCACTTTATCGAGCACATATTCCAGCTCGGAGCGGCGGTAAGCGGGATTGATGTTTACCATGATTAGCCCGGCTTTCGCTGTAGCGAATTGCACCAGCACCCATTCCGCGCAGTTTTGCGACCAGATGCCAATCCGGTCGCCCGGTTTCAAGCCTAATCCGAGTAACCCGGCCGCAAGAGTGGTGACCCGCTGATTGAACTGCCGATAGGTCAAGCGCACGTTTTGATGCGCGACCACCAGCGCTTCGTTGCCGGCGAAGCGCTCGGCGACCGAACTCAAGTAGGACCCGATGGTTTCACCGATCAGCGGCACTGCATGTGCCCCGTGAACGTAGCTCAATTGCTGATGCATTTCCGTCTCCTGTGATGACAATGATTTTTTTGCAAACGGCAGCCTGCCTGCGCACATCATAATCCCACGGACGTTGAACTCGCTCGGTTTCTCTGCTTATCCAACCGGCCGCAGCAGCGTGATCAAGGAGTGGGGGTCTGAATGTCCAGTTTTTGCATTTGATAGCGCAATTGGCGAAAGCTGATGCCCAGCAGGTGCGCCGCTTGGGTACGGTTAAATTGGGTCTTGGCCAGTGCGCGCACGATGATGTCGCGTTCGATCCGGTTCAAGTAATCAGGCAGGCAGTCGGGCAAGCTGTCGTTGGCCACGGTTAGCTCAACTTCCGCAACTGCCGGCACGGCGCTCGGCGTCGGGGCGGGCTCGACGCTCAGGCGGGCGCCCTTGAGCGCGAGGTCGCCCACTTCGATCACGCCGTCGTTGGCAAAAGCGCGCGCGCGTTCGAGGATGTTTTCCAGTTCGCGCACATTACCGGGAAACGTGTAGGTGCGCAGCGTGTCGAGCACGTTGGTGCCGAGCGTTGCCACGTGGCCGTCGCTCCCTAGCCGGGTCAAAATGGCGTCGGTCAGCGCCGCCAGGTCGTCCAGCCGGGCCCGCAGCGGCGGCACGCTCAGCTCAATCACGTTGAGCCGGTAAAACAAGTCTTGCCGGAACTTCCCGGTCTCGACGCACTGGGCCAGATCCTGGTGCGTGGCGCTGATGATGCGCACGTCGACCGGCTCTTCAGCGGTGGCGCCGATCTTGCGCA
The DNA here is from genome assembly GCA_031431155.1 of Janthinobacterium sp. Taxonomy (GTDB): domain Bacteria; phylum Pseudomonadota; class Gammaproteobacteria; order Burkholderiales; family Burkholderiaceae_D; genus JANPCW01. The sequence goes on from JANPCW010000616.1 coordinate 3,486, forward strand.
CGCGCCGCTCCTGGATCGCGCGCAGCAGCTTCACTTGCATGGCCAGCGGCAGGTCGGCCACTTCGTCGAGCATCTGGGTGCCGCCGTCGGCCGCCTGGAAAAATCCGTCGCGCTCGTCGCTGGCGCCTGTAAACGCGCCCTTGCGGTAGCCGAAAAATTCCGCTTCCATCAGCGCTTCCGGGATCGCGCCGCAATTGACGGCGATAAACGGCTTGCCGGCGCGCGAACTCTGGGCATGGATTTCGCGCGCCGCCAGTTCCTTGCCGCTGCCCGATTCGCCCATGATCGCAATCGGCGCCATCGAACGCGCCAGCCGCGCGATCTGGGCGCGCAGGCCCTGCATCGCTGCCGAGTCGCCGGTCAGGCGCGTGACCGGGCCGTTTGGCGCGGGCGCCGGGCCGGGCAGTGCCAGGTTCAAGCGTAGCGCCGATCGCACCATCACGCGCAGCTGGTCCAGCACCACCGGCTTGCAGATGTAATCGAAGGCACCGGCCTTGAGCGCGACCACCGCATTGTCGGCGCTGCCGAAGGCGGTCACCACCGCGATTGGCGTGTTCTTGTAGGTCGCCGAGACTTCGCGCACCAGTTCCAGGCCGAGGCCGTCGGGCAGGCGCATATCGGTCAGCACCAGCGCGTACTCGGTGCCGGCGAGCAAGCTGCGCGCCTCGTTGAGCGTGCCGGCGCTGTCAACGTCAAGCCCCATTTTCACCAGCGTTATTTCGAGCAATTCGCGCAGGTCGGCTTCGTCATCGACAACCAGGATGCGAGGTGAGTTCATGGCAAAGCCTTTCCTGTTTTTTGGGGCGCCATCAAACCGACGGCGCCGCCCCAAACGTAATCACAAACCGGCCGCTGGCGCGCTGCTCACCGTCGGCGCAGAACTCGGAGCGATATTCGTAATCGAGCATGGCCCCGTTATTCAAACATAATTCACGCGCCAGATACAGCCCCAGACCCGTGCCCTTGCTGGACGTGGTGTAAAACGGTTCGAACAAATGGGCCCGCACCTCGGGCGTGATACCGGGGCCGTCGTCCTGCACGTGCAGTTCCATCCGGCTGGCACTGTCGGTGAGCACGCACAGGCTAATGCTGGCGGGGCGCGCGCTAGCATAGCGCACCGCATTGTTGAGCAGGTTCAGCACCACTTCGCGCATGTGCAAGGCGTCAAAGCGCACCGGAAACGCGCCCGTCGCCCCCAGCCAGACCCGGTCGTCGCCGAGCCCGTGAATTTGCTGAAACTCGCTCTTGATCTCGGCCAGCAGAGGACCCAGCACCAGCGGCTGCCCGTGCGCTTGCACCTTGCGCGACAATTGCAAAATATCCTCGACCATCCGGTTCACCCGCGCCACGTTGTCGCCCACGATCTTGAGCAGGCGCGCGTGGGCCGGACTGGCCAGGTCTTCGCCCAGCAAGGCGGTCGCGTGGCCGATGGCCGACAGCGGGTTGCGCACTTCGTGGGCGATGCTGGCGGTCAGGCGCCCCATCGACGCCAGCTTCAGTTGCTGCGCCTGGTTTTCGATGGCGCTCACGTCGTGCAGGAAAACGATGCTGCGATCGGCGCCGGGGGTGTCGACGGTGGCAAAGCGCAGCTTCAAGTGAGCGGCCAGGTCGCGCCGCCCGTTCCAGGTCGCAGCACCCCCTTCCGGTGTCGCGTCGTTATAGGGTTTGACTGTGACAAATGCGGTACTCAGAGCCGACCCGGCCGAGCCGGCCGATGCGGCGAATGCTGGGTTAGGCCGGCCAAGCCAGGCCGCGAAGGCTTGTTCGAGCGGCTGCAGGGGTGGCGCGTCGCACAGGCGGAAGTCGCGATCGAACCCGGCCAGTCCGAGCATGGTCTGGGCCGCCGGGTTGCCGGTGAAGACCCGCCCGTCGCGCCCGATGACCAAAATGCCGTCGCCCACGTCTGCGATCACCAGGCGGTTGATCGCAAGCTGGATTTCCAGGTCGAGCCCGCGCTGCAGCGCCAGCTCTTCCTGCCCGATCAGCTTGGCGGCCAGCCGGCTCACCACCAGCACGGTGGCAAAGAACGCCGCCCCGTACAGGCCGGCCTGCATCAGGGGCACCTCGCCGTCCAGCATGAACACCACCCGATAGGTGCTTTCGGCCAGCAGGAACAGGGTGACGATCGCGGCCGAAAACAGCGCCAGCATCAGCGGCGCCAAGATCGCGGCGCCCGCCAGCGGGAACAGGTACAGGATCGCCAGGCCGCTGCGGGTGCCGCCAGCGGCCAGGTACAGCATCGAGATGATCGCGATGTCGAGCGCGATCTGGAACGATAGCTGAAGCAGGAAGCGGCGGCGCCAATACATGGTCACTAGCGCGCACGCCACCGACAGCACCAGATAGATCATGCAGGTTTCGCCGTACACGAAGTGCCCGGTCGCGCGGATTCCTTTGCTGTCGAAGCTCAGGTACACCAGCAGCACGATCGCGATTACGACCCGGGTCGCGTTGAGCGTCTGCAGCGAGCGCCAGAAGGTCTCGCGCGATTCGGGCGATTCGCCCGGCTGCGCCCGCATGCTGGCAATCACGGTTTAAGGTGCTGGCAAGCGCGCGTGAGCCGGGCTGCAGAACTCGCGGTCATTGGCCCGGATCGCTTCGGATGCGGGAAAATGGATGCCGCAGTGGGCGCAGCAGCACATGGCCTCGGCCGGCGGCAGCGTGGCAGCCTGGCCGCGCGCGTCAGTGCGCGCGCGCATGCTTCTAACCTTGCTGCGCAGCGCCAGCAGCACCAGGACCAGCAGCCCGAGCCAAAACAGGATGCGGGTCATGCCAAGCCCCTGTGCAAAGCGACTTCGAGCACAAAGCGCGTCCCCACATATGCCAGCAGCAGGGTTGCGAAACCGGCCAGGGTGAAGCCGAGCGCGGTCTTGCCGCGCCAGCCGCGCCACTTGCGCCCGGCCAGCAAGGCAGCGAACAGCATCCAGGACAGCAGCGCAAACACGCTCTTGTGATCCCACTTGAGCGCTCGCCCGAATACTTGTTCGGAAAAAACGATCCCGGACAGCACAGTCAAACTGAGCAGGATGAAGCCGAAGCCGATCAGCCTGAACAACAGTTTTTCCATCGTCAACAGGGCTGGCAGCTGATCCAGCGCGGCGCTCAACCAGCCGCCCGGCCCGGTGCGCGTGTGCGTGTGCAGGCGCGACTCCTGCAGCGCCATCAGAACGCCGTGAAACGCGGCGATCGTCATTGTGCTGTAGGCCAGGGTTGCGACGGCGATGTGCCAGCCGAACATCGGCGATTTCCCCTCGAGCAGCACGATGCCGCCGGGAAATACCGTCGGCAAGGCAACTGCCACCGCCGCGCACGGCATGACCAGGCGGCGCAAGCCATCGAGCGGAAAATTGCGGTTCTCGATCCAGTAGGCGCCCACCGAGACCCACAGCGCGGACGACAACATCATGGCAAAGCCGATCCGCAAGGTACCCGGCGCAAAGACGTCGGTCCACAAAGCGGCGCCATGCAACAGCCAGGCAATGCTGCTGACCGTGGAAATGAGTGTGCCCAGGCGGGCGGGCAAGAAGGCGCAAACGGCGTACAGCAACGCGGCAGCGATAAAAAAGTAAGTTTGCATAGTAGAAGTCTACACTATCGGCCGTCTTCACCGCTACCGTGGCCGGCACTTTTCCCGAGGCCGGGATCGAGCCTAAGCGCAGCGCGGGCCCCAGGGCCAGGGCCGGTGCGCGTCGCGGGCCTTGGTTCAGGGCGTCGATGACGATTGCCGGTCTGGCGCTTAAGGTAAAATGTCCGTCATCATCCGGCCCAGAGCCGGACCCAACCAGGATTCACTGTTTTTATTTGCTGAGAACACCATGCTAGATAATCTGACCCAACGCCTTGCCAAAGTTGTCAAAACCATGCGCGGCGAGGCGCGCCTGACCGAAGCGAACACCGCCGAGATGCTGCGCGAAGTGCGCCTGGCGCTGCTCGAAGCAGACGTGGCCCTGCCGGCCGTGCGCGAATTCATTGCCAAGGTAAAACAAAAAGCGCTGGGCGAGGACGTCATTTCGTCGCTCACGCCCGGCCAGGCGCTGGTCGGTGTGGTGCAGCGCGAGCTGGCCGCACTGATGGGGGCCGACCTCGGCCCGGACGCATCGCAGCTCAGTTTCGCCTGCCAGCCGCCCGCCATCATCCTGATGGCCGGCCTGCAAGGTGTCGGTAAAACGACCACCGTCGGCAAGCTCGCCAAATATCTGAAGGAAGAAAAAAAGAAGAAGGTATTGACGGTCTCGGCCGACGTGTACCGCCCGGCCGCGATCGCGCAGCTCGAATCGGTCACCAAGCAGGTCGGCGCCGACTTCTTCCCGACCAGCTCGACCGACAAGCCGGTCCAGATCGCCCTGGCCGCGCTCGACTGGGCCAAGAAGCATTACCACGACGTGCTGATCATCGACACTGCGGGCCGGCTCGGCATCGACGAAGAGATGATGCGCGAAATCGCTGCCGTGCATGCCGCGGTCAAGCCAATCGAAACCCTGTTCGTGGTCGACGCGATGCTGGGCCAGGACGCCATCAACACGGCCAAGGCCTTTAACGATGCCTTGCCGCTGACCGGTATCGTGCTCACCAAGCTCGATGGCGATGCGCGCGGCGGTGCGGCGCTGTCGGTACGCCATATCACTGGCAAGCCGATCAAGTTTGCCGGCGTGTCCGAAAAACTGGACGGCCTAGAAGCGTTCGATCCGACCCGGATGGCGAACCGGATCCTGGGCATGGGCGACATCCTGGCCCTGGTCGAGGAAGCGCGCAAGGGGGTCGACGTCAAGGCCGCGGCCGATCTGGCGCAAAAGATCAAGGTCGGCGGCAAGTTCGACATGAACGACTTCAAGGCGCAGCTGGGCCAGATGAAAAAAATGGGCGGCATGGCCAGCCTGATGGACAAGCTGCCGGCCCAGTTCCAGCAAGCGGCCGGCAGCGCCAATATGGGCCAGGCCGACAAGCAGGTGCGGCACATGGTCGGTATCATCGATTCGATGACGCCGCAGGAACGCAGCAAGCCCGAATTGATCAAGGCCACCCGCAAGCGCCGCATCGCGGCCGGGGCCGGGGTCCAGGTGCAGGAAGTGAACCGCATGCTGACCCAGTTCGACCAGATGCAGTCGATGATGAAAAAGCTCAAGGGCGGCGGCATGATGAAAATGATGCGCGGGATGAAGGGCATGATGCCCGGCATGCGCTAAGCCCGGGCGGCCGCTGGGCCGCAAAACCGCACCATTACGGCAAATCGGATGCCGCCTCGCCGCTCGCGCGCCAGGCGGCATTTTCATTGAAACTCCCCTCCCGGGAGGCCCCGGCGAGCCGGCCCGGGCGCAGAACGGCGTTTTAGGTTCAAATTCCCATAAGAAAACACGAAAAACACTTGCGTCCTTGGTAAAACACCACCAATATAAGCCGTGCGATCAATAGCGCAATTTCCCACCAGTTTGTTAAGGAGGCTCGACGATGGCAACAGCCAAAAAAACCCCAGTAGAAGCGCCGGCGAAGAAGGCAGTAGCCAAGCCAGCAGCAGCGGCAAAACCAGCAGCTAAGACAGCGGCACCAGCAAAAGCAGCGGCGGCAAAAAAGGCAGCACCGGCAACGCCGCGCAAGCCCAACGCGGCTTTCATGAAAGCGATGACACCGTCTACCGTTCTGGCCGCAGTGGTCGGCGCGACACCGTTGCCACGCACAGAAGTGACCAAGAAAGTCTGGGATTACATCAAGAAACTGGACTTGCAAGATCCTGCCAACCGTCGCATGATCAATGCCGACGACAAGCTCAAAGCAGTGTTTGGCGGCAAAGCCCAAGTTTCCATGTTCGAAATGACCAAGCTCATCTCCGACCATCTGAAATAAGACCGATCGGCTCTTGCAGCCGATCGTCGATGCCCCGGCCGCCAACGCGCCCGGGGCATTTTTATTGCCCCTCACCCCCGTCGAAATTTCGCTTAATTATGATCAACCGCGGGTCAACCGGGTTCAGGACTTCGATTCCCAATTCTTCCAGGCCGACAGCACCGCATTCGGGTAAGCCGGCTTGCCGCGGCTGCCGTTGTAGCGGCCCAGGGCAAGATACAGATTGCCACCTTCCATGTCCAGATACATGCGCAAAATGGCGCAGCCATAGCGCAGGTTGGTCTGCATATGGAATAGTTTGGTCCGGTCGCTGTCACCGATGACGCCGGTCCAAAATGGCATCACCTGCATGTAGCCGCGCGCCCCGACCATCGACACAGCGTACTTGCGGTAAGCCGATTCCACTTGGATCAGGCCGAGCACCAGTCCGGGATCGAGGCCGGCGCGGCGCGCCTCGTACCAGGCCGCTTCCAGGAACTCGGTCCTGACCTGGGCATCGGGCAGCTTGCGCTTGAGCCGCTCGGACATCTGGCCTAACCAATTCTGGTAGCGCAGGCGTTCATTTTCGTCGCTGATCTTTGCTTGAGGCGGACGCGCATTCTTGATCGCCCCCGACAACGCCAGGCGCACCGAGTCGGCCAACGCCTCTTCCTTCTGGTTGCCGGCGCGTGCATCGGCGCCGCTGGCCAGGCCGGCGGCCAGCGCCAGCAGGCAGGTCCAGCGCGCCGCGGCCACCGGCATCAGGGGCGACCTGGCTGTCACTGGCTCAGTTTCCCCTTGATGAAATCGACCATCTGGTCCACCGGCACGACGCTAGCCTCGGTATCGCGGCGGCCCTGATACTCGAGCTTGCCGTCCTTGAGGCCGCGCTCGCCCACCACGATCCGGTGCGGCACGCCGATCAGCTCCCAGTCGGAGAACATGGCGCCCGGGCGCAGGCCGCGATCATCGAGAATCACGTCAACCCCGGCCTCCTGCAGCCCCGCGTACAGGCTGTCGCAGGCTTCTTTGACCATCTCGCTGCGGTCATAGCTCATCGGACACAACACGACTTCAAACGGTGCGATCGAGGTTGGCCAGATGATGCCCTTGTCGTCGAAATTTTGCTCGATGGCCGCGCCCAGGATGCGGGTCACGCCGATCCCGTAGCAGCCCATTTGGAGCGGCGCCGGTTTGCCGTTTTCGTCAAGGAAGGTCGCTTTCATCGCTTCCGAATAAGCGGTACCGAGCTGGAACACGTGACCGATTTCAATGCCGCGCTCGATCGCCAGCGGCCCTTTGCCGTCGGGCGAGGCATCGCCTTCCACCACGTTGCGCAAATCGGCCACCAAGGCCGGCTCAGGCAGGTCGCGGCCCCAGTTCACGCCCGTGAAATGGAACTCGGCCTGGTTGGCGCCGCACACGAAGTCGTGCATGTTGGCGACCGTGCGGTCGACTACGATCATGACCGCCTCTTTGGGCGCGATCGGGCCAAGATAACCGGGCGGGGAGCCGTAGCAAGCCGCAATCTCGTCCTCGTTGGCGAAACGGTAACCGGCCAGGCCGGCAATTCGGGCCAGCTTGACTTCGTTCAATTCATGGTCGCCGCGCAGCAGCAGCATCCAGTTTTGCTTGGTGAGCTTGCCGCCTTCATCCTTTTCCACGGTCAGCGCAATCGTCTTCACGGTTTGCTCCAGGGGCAGACCAAGCAGGGCCGCGACCTGCTCGCACTTGACCGTGCCCGGGGTGGACGTGAGCGTCAGCGCCTCGGTCGGCGCGGCACGCGTGGCCGACACCGGCAGCGCTTCGGCCGCTTCCATATTAGCGGCGTAATCGGAGTTCGGGCAATACACGAGCGCGTCTTCGCCGGTGCTGGCGATGACGTGGAATTCATGCGAGCCGGAGCCGCCGATGGCCCCGTTGTCGGCCGCCACAGCGCGGAACTTGAGGCCGAAGCGGTTGAAGATCTTGACGTAGGCGTCGAACATGACCTGGTAGGACGCTTGCAGGCCGGCCGCGTCACGGTCGAACGAGTAGGCATCCTTCATGGTGAATTCGCGCCCGCGCATCAGGCCGAAACGGGGGCGGCGCTCATCGCGGAACTTGGTCTGGATATGATAAAAGTTGAGCGGCAACTGGCGGTAGGATTTGATCTCACTGCGCACCATGTCCGTGACGACTTCTTCCGAGGTCGGCTGAATCGCATAGTCGCGCCCGTGGCGGTCCTTCACGCGCATCAGTTCCTGGCCCATCTTGTCCCAGCGCCCGGTCTCTTGCCACAACTCGGCCGGCTGCACCAGCGGCATCAGCAGCTCGATGGCGCCGGCGGCATCCATCTCTTGGCGCACGATCGCTTCGACCTTGCGGATCACGCGCAAGCCCATCGGCATATAAGTATAAATGCCGGAACCGATACGTTTGATCATGCCAGCCCGCATCATCAATTGATGGCTGACGATTTCGGCGTCGGACGGCGCTTCTTTGAGCGTTGAAATAAAAAATCGGGAAGCGCGCATAACGGTGAATTCTTTTTAAAAAGAGAGGGTTATAATCAACTCAATTTTAAAGGATTAGCTGGCCGATGCGTCCATTCTTTATGCAAATGCACTCAATTGATGTTGTTCCTGCGGTTTTCGACTCTTGAAAATGCGCCAGGAGCAGGGTTTTGCGCGCAAAAATGTAAAAAAAGCGCCCGGCTGCAGAAAGTATCGAGGTCCATTATGCTCGACCGTGAAGGGTTTCGGCCCAACGTCGGCATCATCTTGCTTAACACCAATAATGAGGTGTGGTGGGGAAAACGGGTGCGCGAGCACTCGTGGCAGTTTCCGCAAGGCGGCATCAAATATGGTGAAACCCCGGAACAGGCCATGTTCCGCGAACTGGAAGAGGAGATCGGCTTACGCCAGGAGCATGTGAAAATCGTCGGACGCACGCGCGACTGGTTGCGCTACGAGGTGCCCGATCATTTCATCAAGCGCGAGATTCGCGGCCATTATCGCGGGCAAAAGCAGATTTGGTTCCTGCTGCGGATGGTCGCGCGCGACAATGACGTGAACCTGCGCCTGACCGACCACCCCGAGTTCGACGCCTGGCGCTGGCATGAGTACTGGGTGCCGCTCGATGTGGTGATCGAATTCAAACGCGATGTTTACCAGCGCGCGCTGCAGGAATTGTCGCGCTTTCTGACGTGGCCGGCCCACGGCCATGTCAGCACGCAACCGCACCGGCATACGGCGCGCTACTTGCGCCAGCCGCATGCACTGCGCGCGCACCAGGAACCCGATCCGCTCGCGCAGGATCCAGAAGACCCGTTCCCTGAAAAACAATAGGGGGACGCCGAGAGCCCGACCACCAGCCTGGTCGGGCTTTTTTTCATTGCCCCGTCAAACGTACTTGTCGGCGCGCTTGGCGCACAATACACACGGTACAATGGCAGCTGTTCCCAATGCCAGTTGCCATCCAAATGTTCACACCCTCCTCCGACGACGTACGGCGCTTTTTCTGTGAAATTTACCGCAAGCACCGCGCCAACCTCATCCTGAGTCCGCTCGAAGCGATCGCGCTCGACTGGATCATCGAACATCCAGAATATGAGGATGCGCTGGCGGACGTCGAGGCGGCCCTGGCGCGCGACTACTCAGTGGAAGGCGGCCAGAGCAATCCTTTCCTCCACCTGTCGATGCACTTGACGATCGCGGAACAAATTTCGGTCGACCAGCCGGCCGGCATCCGCGCCGCCTGCCAAACCTTGACGCAGCGCCTCGATTCGGCACATGCCGCCCATCATCAGATCATGGAATGCCTGGGGCAGATGATCTGGAACTCGCAACGCGCGGGCGTGCCACCCGATGGCGCGGCCTACGTCGAGTGCGTGAAACGGCGCTAGAATCGGCATAGGGGGCGGCCAAGTTGGCCGCTCCCCTGCCACACCACCCGGCATGCGGGTCCGCACCGGGCGGTTCGAG
>JANPCW010000617.1:0-3072 GCA_031431155.1 Janthinobacterium sp.
GCGAATGACCGAATCGGGATGGCAATATGAAGCAATCCGTGACAAAATCCGCGAAGAAGACGAGCAGCTCAGCCGTGGCTGGCGCGCCGCCGGCAGCTGGCGGGATGCTCAAAACGTTGGCCAAGGCATTGGCGAGAAAAATTGCAGCGACGCTGCAACCGGAGCTCCGGGTGAAGGACGCGACAATTGCTTCGGGCAAACCGCCGGCACGCAAGCCGGCAACAACGGTAGCCGCCAAAGCGACCGGCAAGGTCGTGCCCCCGCTTGCTGCGAAGGCGAAGCCAGCCCCCAAACGCGCGACCGGGACCGCGGCCAAGCTTGCGCAGCCAGCCAAGGTAGCGCAAAAAAAAGCGGTCGCAATAGCCTCCGCCGTAGCACCGACGAAAGCGAAAGCCATGGGGCGGGGCGGCGCTGGCAACAAGCAGGCTGCGACGCGAGCCGTAAGCAAAGTGGCTTCCAAAGCGGATACCGGCGCAGTCGCCGGTGTAGTAGCCGAGTTAGCTGATAAAATTGAAAATTCTGTCGTATCGAAAGTAAGCGAAGTCATGACTAAAACAACCAAACCGACCCCTGCCGCGAACACAGAAAACCGCATCATTACTGAAGATGAAATTCGTCTGATGAGTGAGAAGGACTACATGAATCCGGCGCAATTGGCGTTTTTTAAGGCGCGCTTGCAGCAACTCGAAAAAGACTTGTTGAAAAATGCCGGAGAGACCACTGAACACTTGCGCGAGACCGTGCTGGTACCGGATCCAGCCGATCGCGCCTCCATCGAAGAAGAGCATGCGCTGGAATTGCGCACGCGCGACCGTGAACGCAAACTGCTCAAGAAAATACAGCAATCGATCGCCAGTATCGACGCCGGCGATTACGGCTGGTGCGAAGAGACCGGCGAGCCGATCGGCATCCCACGCCTGATCGCGCGCCCGACTGCAACCTTGTCGCTGGAAGCGCAACAACGGCGCGAGCTCAAGCAAAAACTATACGGCGATTAAACCGGTATGCGGTCCGGTAATGGGCTGCACACCAAAAGCTTGCGACAACAGTCATTGCCTTTTGCGTTCGGTTCCGCGTTTCAACATAATGCTTGACCATAGGCTACACTAATGGCTGGGCAATGGCTTGCTCGATGAAGCGCACGCCCAATGCAACTGTCCGCATGCGGGCGTCATACTGAATCAGCGCCAAGATAACAAGGATGGCCGTGGGAATTTTCTCCCTTTTCAAGAGGAAAAACACGCTGACCGGGTCGCCGGCCGGCCCGGAAACGGTACGTCTGCAGCGCGCCGCGGATGGCGCGCAACCGGCCGCAAGCGAGGGAGCCGAACGGCTAAGCACCCAGGCGCGCCAGCGCGATCTCGCGCGTGCCACTGCCATGAAGATCGACGCGATCGAGTCGGCCATGACGCTGGACATCTTCAACGGCGCGGAGCCGGCCCGAAGCCGCGTCAAGCACGCCCGCGTGGAGCCGCCCGCCGACCAGGATGGCGCGATCCCGACCTTGCTGGACCTGCAAACGACCCAATTACTGAACGACGATGATGTTCCGGACCCTGCCGCAAACGCGCAGACCGCGTCCGTGATCGAGGAAATCGCGATTCTGTTTGCCAACAATCAGGTGGAGCTGGCCAGACACATGCTGGTCGCCAGCCTGGAAGATATCGGACAGACCGATCGCTCCGTTTGGTGGATGCTGTTCGACCTGTATCAGATCAGCGCTCAGCAAGAGGCGTTCGACAATCTGTCGATCGACTATGCCAGCCGGTTTGAGGTGTCGCCACCGGCCTGGGTTGTCAGCGAGCCGGTGGCGGTCGCCGAGAAAACCGTATCGGGCCTGGCGCCCACCGAAGTATTTTCCGGCATCCTCGACCAACGGGTGGCGCCGCAACTTGAGCGCATGCACCAGCTGGCCAACAACCATCAGGGCTTGCGCGTCGACTTTAGCCGGATCACCCAGGTCGACCCGGACGGATGCGCGCTGTTACTGGCCGAGTTGACCCGATTGCGCGGCCAGCAGCGCGAGCTGAGCCTGGTCGGTGGCTCGCAACTGGCGGGCCAGATTCGGACCATTATCGGGCTCGGACAGCGCGAGTCGACCGAGGCGCCCTGGCTGCTGCTGCTTGAACTGCTGCAGCTGATGAACAAGGAAACGGACTTCGAAGAAGCCAGCATGGACTATTGCGTGACCTTCGAGGTGTCACCGCCCTCGTTCGTGGCGCCCAAACTGACTGCCGCTTCGCGCCAAGCCGCGCCGGCCTTGTCCGACCACTTCCTGCTGCCGCCGGTGGTGCCAAGCGCATGCGCGCCCCTGCTCGACGCGATTGCCGCCCATGCGCAGCAACATCAGCTGGTCGCGCTCGACTGTTCGCAACTGGCGCGGGTCGACTTCGGCGCTGCCGGGGATCTTCTGCAACGTTTGCGTCCCCTGGCTGAGGCCGGCAAAAAGATCGAGTTTCGCCATATGAATCACCTGATCGCGGCCCTGTTCAACCTGATCGGATTTCAGGCAGTGGCAACGATTTTTCCCAATAAATATTAGATGACATCCCGGCAGCGCCCTGCTTAGCCTCTTGCAATTGCCCGTCTTAGCCCCATCCTTTGGTGTGATAGCAGGACCCGATGATCACTGAGAGGCAAGAATGGAACAATTCCACGGTACCACGATCCTGTGCGTACGGCGCGGCAAGCAGGTCGCTTTGGGTGGCGATGGCCAAGTAACGCTTGGCAATATCGTCATGAAGGGCACCGCCCGCAAGGTGCGTACGCTGTACCAGGGCAAGGTGCTGGTCGGTTTCGCCGGCGGCACCGCCGATGCGTTCACCCTGCTCGACCGTTTCGAAGGCAAACTGGAAAAACACCAGGGCAATTTGCTGCGCGCCTCGGTCGAACTGGCCAAGGACTGGCGCACCGACCGCGTGCTGCGCCGCCTGGAAGCGATGCTGTTGGTGGCCGACAATGCCTCGACCCTGGTCATCACCGGCAATGGCGACGTGCTTGAACCGGAAGACGGCATCGGGGCGATCGGTTCCGGCGGCGTGTACGCCCAGTCCGCCGCCAAGGCGCTGCAAG
>JANPCW010000618.1:0-3824 GCA_031431155.1 Janthinobacterium sp.
GTCGAACCGATTCTGGACAGCTGGGAGCAGGACGATAGCGCGCCGATTCCTTACAGCTCAGGTACCTGGGGGCCGGCTGCGGCGAGCGCGCTGATCGGGCGCGATGGCTTGCAATGGCGCGAAGAAGCGCTGCCGGAAGACTAATGCTGCTCGACTCGATCCGTACTCAGCTCGATTCGCTGTCCAAATCCGAGCGCAAGGTGGCGCTGGCAGTGCTGGAGCACCCGGCGCAGACGGTCAGCCAGAACATCACGGCGCTGGCCAAGAGCGCGCAGGTGTCGGAGCCGACCGTGGTGCGCTTTTGCCGCACCCTCGGCTACGACGGCTGGCACGAGTTCAAGCTCAAGCTAGCCCAGGGTCTGGCGCTGGCGCTGCCGGGGGTGAACGAGCAGCCGGCCCAGGACGACCTGGCGGCCGACTTGGTCAACAAGATCTGCAGCCGCTCGATCAACACCCTGCTCGACCTGCGCAACAACCTCAACCCGGACGCGATCCAGCGCGCGCTCGACATCCTGGCGCGCGCCTCCAAGATCGAGTTTTACGGCCAGGGCACCTCGGGCATTGTCGCAAGCGACGCCCAACACAAGTTTTTCCGCTCAGGCGTGCCGACCGTGGCCTACGCCGACCCGGCCATTCACAGCATCGCCGCATCGCTGCTGCACGCGGGCGATGCCGTGGTCGCCATCTCCCAGCGCGGCAACAACCCGGCGCTGGTGCGCTCGGCCAAGCTGGCGCGCAAGGCCGGCGCCGACGTGATCGTGCTGGCGCCGTCGGGCACGCCGCTGGCCGACATGGCATCGGTGCTGATCCCGATTGACCTCGTTTTCAACACCGACCCCTACACGCCGATCTCGGCGCGCCTGGCCTATCTGGTGGTGATCGACGTGCTGGCGGTCGGACTGGCGCTCCAGCGCGGCCCGGAGTTCCGCAAGAAAATGCAGAACGCACAGAAAGCCCTACTGGAATTCGATCTGCAGTTCGATTCCTTTATCGGTTAGCAGTCGAACATGGTCCAATCCATCAATTGGGTACAATATCGGGTCAAACCATGACCTCTCCATAGCGCAGCCATGAACCAACTCGAACAACTCAAGCAATTTACCACCGTGGTGGCCGATACCGGCGACTTCCAGTCGATCAAGGCCTACACGCCGCGCGACGCGACCACCAACCCGTCGCTGATTCTCAAGGCAGTGCAAAAGGCGGAATACAAGCCGCTGCTCGAACAAGCCGTGCGCGACCATCCCGCCGCGCCCACCGGCGAGATCATCGATCGCTTGCTGATCGCATTCGGCCTTGAAATTCTGAAGCTGGTGCCGGGACGGGTATCGACTGAAGTCGATGCCCGGTTGTCGTTCGATACCGAAGGCACGGTGGCCAAGGGCCGCCAATTGATCGCCCTGTACCAGGCAGCCGGGATCGCGCGCGAGCGCGTCCTGATCAAGATCGCCTCGACCTGGGAAGGGATCCGCGCCGCCGAGATCCTGGAGCGCGACGGGATCCGCTGCAACATGACCTTGCTGTTCTCGCTGCCGCAAGCGATCGCCTGCGCCGAAGCCGGCGCCCAGTTGATTTCGCCGTTTGTCGGACGAATCTACGACTGGCTCAAGAAATCGACGGGCATTGATTACGTTGGTGCGGACGATCCGGGCGTGCAGTCGGTCAAGCGCATTCAAAACTACTACCGCAAGTTCGGCTACCGCACCGAAGTGATGGGCGCGAGCTTTCGCAATTCGTCGCAGATCACGGAACTGGCCGGCTGCGACTTGCTGACCATCAGTCCTGAGCTGCTGCAAAAACTGGCGGAAAGCGATGCGCCGCTCGAGCGCAAGCTGTTGAAGGCCGAAGCGCCGGTATCAAAGCCGGACCAGCCGACGCTCGATGAGAAGACCTTCCGCTATATGCTCAACGACGATGCGATGGCCACCGAAAAGCTGGCCGAGGGGATCCGGGCGTTTTGCGCCGATTCCGGCAAGCTCAAGCAAATGATTGCGGCATTGCGCTAGTTCAGTGTGGCGATAATTGCGGGCCGTAGGGCGGATGAGCGCAGCGTTATCCGCCGTATGGAAATGAGCGCCGGTGACCGGCCGCAATTGGCCAACTTGTGCAAGCGCACGGCCGATAACGCTTCGCTCATCCGCCCTACATTTTTCTGCCCACCGCACGGACCGGTTTTAGCTGGCGCGCAAGGAATCGAGATGGAAATCGACGATTTGCTGACCAAGGGTCTCCAGCTTGAATCCAGCCGGGTTCAACAGCCAGGTCCTGATCAATCCATCAATCAGCGCCCACATCCCCAACGCAATCGCACGCGCCGGCACGGCCGGCTTTAGCAAACCATGCTTGATTCCGATCCTGATCCGGCTCTCGGCCCGCGCCATCCACTGGGCATGGTTCGCAAGGTGGCGCTCGCGCACGGCGTTCAGTTCTTCCACATACTCGATTTTGTGGGTGCAGATTTCAAACACGCGGCGCGTGTTCGGGTCGCGCGCGACCAGGCGAAACACACTCAGCATGCATTCGCGCAAATCGTGCAAGGGATCCGACGTGTCGATCGCGTCCAGGCTTTGCATCGCCGTTTCCAGCGGCATCGTGGCCCGGTCCATCATGGCGTTGAACAGCGCCGCCTTGTCGTGGAAGTGCCAATAGATGGCGCCGCGCGTCACGCCGGCCGCGCACGCGATGTGCTGCAGCGTCGTGCGCGAGACGCCTTGCCGCTCGAACAGCAGTTCGGCGGCGTCCAGAATGCAAACGCGGGTAACCTGCGCATCTTCCTTCGTTCTGCGGACCATCGGCATCACTCCATTTCAAGCGTCCAAAACATTTATACATACATCCATGATAGTATATCACCGGTAATGAGATGCGCGCGGTTTTCTGTCTTTGCTGGCAGTCACGCAAGTTCGCGCCAGTTCGCACCAGGCGCGCGCACCTCCCCTTCACTTCACCAGGATGGACACGCAATGCGCAATGACCTCTTTCCCCACTCGACCAGGACCCGCGTTGTTCTGAGCTGCCTCGTTCTGATCGCGGCATGCGGCGCCAAGGATGGCGCGCCTGCTGCCGGCGCCGGCGCCGGCAATCGCCCGCCACCCGAAGTTGGCGTTGTCACGGCTGCGTTGCAGCCGGTCGCGCTGCAGACGGAATTACCGGGCCGGGTCGAACCGGTGCGGGTGGCGCAAGTGCGGGCGCGCGTGAACGGCTTGGTGCTCAAGCGCCTGTTCCGCGAAGGCAGCGAGGTCAAGGCCGGCCAGGTGCTATTCCAGATCGACCCCGCCCCATACCAGGCGGCGCTCAGCAGCGCGCAAGCCGCGATGGGCAAGGCCCAGGCCAACCTGACCCAGGCCGGCGCTCAGGCGGATCGTTTCAAGCCGCTGGTCGAAGCCAATGCGGTGAGCAAACAAGAATATGTCAACGTGGTCGCCGCGAAAAAACAGGCGGAGGCCGATGTTGCCTCCGCCAAGGCCGCGCGCCAACTGGCCCAAATCAATGTCGGCTACGCCAGCGTGACGGCCCCGATTGATGGGCGGATCGGGCGCGCGCGGGTGACCGAAGGTGCACTAGTGAGCGCGGCCGAGGCGACCCAGCTCGCGCTGATCCAGCAGACCAGCACGGTATACGTGAACTTTACCCAGTCGGCTGCGGCCTTGCAGCAATTGCGCAAGACTGCCGGCCCCAAGCGCGCCAATAGCACCGGCGGCACCGGCGGCGCCGACGGCGCGGTGCCGGTCAGCATCCTGCTGGACGACGGCTCGGAATTGCCCGGCAAAGGCAAGCTGCTGTTTTCCGACGTCAGCGTCGACCCCAGCTCGGGCCAGATCACC
>JANPCW010000619.1:0-1766 GCA_031431155.1 Janthinobacterium sp.
TCCATCGGCTCATGATTTATGCTCCACGCTTCCTTCCCACACTCGGTTGCCCTCATGCAGTTGCGCTTCACTTCGCTCACTGTGGTCAGCTCGCGGCGGGACTTTCACCCACAGGAGTGCGCCCATGCTGGGCGCACCCAAACAAAAAGGCAGCCTCGGCTGCCATTTTTTCACTGCTTGTACTTGCCTAGCGCTTGTGACGCAACCGCTCAATTGCGGCCAACTGCGCAATCGCGCTTGCCAGCTCGGCTTGCGCTCTTGCGTAGTCGATCTTCGACTCTTTATTGACCATCGATTCTTCCGCCGCCTTTTTCGCTGCAGTTGCTTTCGCCTCGTCCAGGTCGCCACCGCGGATCGCGGTATCGGCCAGGACCGTCACCGCGTGCGGCTGCACTTCAAGGATACCGCCGGCGACGAAGACGAATTCCTCTTCGGCCTGGCCGACCACCTTGATGCGCACCGCACCCGGTTTGATGCGGGTGATCAAAGGCGTGTGCCGGGGATAGATTCCCAGCTCGCCCGCTTCACCGGGCAACGCGACGAATTCTGCCTCGCCTGAAAAAATCAGGGATTCAGCGGAAACCACGTCAACGTGAATAGTGTTTGCCATGTGTGTCCTATCGGGTTGAATCACCCCGCCCGAAAGCGGGGTTGTGCCCATCTTGCTTAACGATTAGCTAAGCTTCTTGGCTTTTTCGATTGCTTCTTCGATCGTGCCGACCATGTAGAACGCTTGCTCAGGCAGGTGATCGAGTTCGCCCGACGCGATCATTTTGAAGCCCTTGATCGTGTCTTTCAGCGAAACGTACTTACCTGGCGAGCCGGTAAATACTTCAGCGACGTGGAACGGCTGCGACAGGAAACGCTGCATCTTACGTGCGCGCGCCACCAGCAACTTGTCGTCCGGTGCCAGCTCGTCCATACCCAGAATCGCGATAATGTCGCGCAATTCCTTGTAACGCTGCAAGGTGCCTTGCACGGCGCGGGCCGTGTCGTAGTGCTCTTGACCGACGACCAGCGGATCCAATTGACGCGAGGTCGAATCGAGCGGGTCAACGGCCGGGTAGATACCAAGCGAGGCGATGTCGCGCGACAGCACGACGGTCGAATCCAAGTGGGCAAAGGTGGTCGCTGGCGACGGATCGGTCAAATCGTCCGCTGGCACGTAGACGGCCTGGATCGAGGTGATCGAGCCGGTCTTGGTCGAGGTGATGCGCTCTTGCAGACGGCCCATTTCTTCGGCCAGTGTAGGCTGGTAACCCACCGCCGAAGGCATACGGCCCAGCAGTGCGGACACTTCGGTACCGGCCAGCGTGAAGCGGTAGATGTTATCGACGAAGAACAGCACGTCCTTGCCTTCGTCACGGAACGATTCAGCGATCGTCAGGCCGGTCAGCGCAACGCGCAGACGGTTGCCTGGCGGTTCATTCATCTGGCCGTAGACCATCGCCACTTTGGAGTTCTCCGGGGTTTCCAGATCGACCACTTTAGCATCGGCCATCTCGTGGTAGAAGTCATTACCCTCACGAGTACGCTCGCCCACGCCGGCGAACACGGACAAGCCGCTGTGCGCCTTGGCGATGTTGTTGATCAATTCCATCATGTTGACGGTCTTGCCGACGCCGGCGCCGCCGAACAGGCCGACCTTGCCGCCCTTGGCGAACGGACATACCAGGTCAATCACCTTGATGCCGGTTTCGAGCAAGTCGGTCGAGGGCGACAGTTCTTCAAATGACGGCGCCTTGCGATGAATCGACATGGTTTTT
>JANPCW010000620.1:0-6084 GCA_031431155.1 Janthinobacterium sp.
GGTAAAGAAAACCGCTGTTAGCGCGGGGCTGATGACGATGGCTCACCGCAAGCATCCTCGCGTTAACCACACCTTCCCAGGACATAGGCGACTGCTGCGACGAGCAGGTGCACACCGGCAGCAACGGCCAGTTTGCCTTGGCCGGGGCGAGCACCGCGCCACCTTAGCACGGCACTCGCTAAAACGCCCACACGCAGCGCTCGACGTCAAATCTGCGGGGCGGTAGCGGCAGGAATGAAAATAGGCTGTCGGCACAGGCGCTGCCCGTGCCGGGATCTGATCCAGCATCACCAAAGCAATCAGGGGGCACAACCACCGGTCAGAGCATCGAGCACGGCCGGGGCGACGACCACGACCAGGGCGACGAATGCGGTCGATGGCAGTGGGCCATTACACCGCACCTGAAGCAAGGCGCAAGTACAGATCGGACGACGTGCCATGCCCGAGCGTCATCGTGTAGCGCCGCCGGACGTCGCCCAGCTGCACTGCGACGTTGTAGGTGCCGGCCGGCAGGGCCACTTCAACCAGGGGCGCGGCGCCATTGATGCCGAGTACCTGGTGCCCGTGCAGATCGATGATTTGCAGCTTGAGCGGGACCCGATCACCGCGCGGCGGGCCGCCGTGCCGCCGATGGCGCGCTGGCGCCAGCGATCACCGTCGATGCCCCCCGTTGGCCATGGCAACCAGCGGCACCCCACCCGGCGGCCGTGGCAGGCGGGCGAGCCGGCGGCCCCGCTCGCTTGCGGGCGCAATCTCGGGGCGCTGGCCGGCGGGTTCCTCGGCAATGCTGGCACTAGCCGGGCCGCCCGGGCCGCTTGAAGCATCTTGATCGCAACTCTCGTGTCCGTTCACGCTATCTTGAGCACGGGTGCCCAAACGGCCACCGGCATGCAACTGGTCGACGTTGGTGGAAGTGGTACCAGGGCTGCCCGTCACGACGAATTGTTCGACGATGGACGTTAAATTGCGAATGCGCATCGGGTTCCCTTTGATTTGCCGCATCGAAATTGGAGCGACGCGCTCATCTTCTCAGGGCAGTGGCGTTGCCATGTGTCAAGAAGGTCACCGTTTTATTGCATCTGAAATGATCGCGCACGCTCCCGGGTTGTCGCCGCTCCCGGGTTGTCGCCGCTGCGGGTATGACCGCCGTAAGCAATCGAGTTCCGCCGCGAAGTTGCGCAGCTGATCACGCCAGGCCGCTGTATTGGCATCGGCCGCGCCGCCCGGTGGCATGCCGAAGCTGTCCTGAGATCAGGCAATCTCAGTGCAGCAATTCGGCCAGCGCGTGCGCAAGGTCGGTGCGCTGCAGCGGCTTGGACAGCACCCGCGTCACACCGGCGGCGGCGGCCCGCGAGGCCAGCAGCGCGCCGCCGAAGCCGCTCACCAGCAGCACGGGCAGGTGCGGTGCGTGCAGCCGCAAGGACTCGGTCAGCTGCGTCCCGCTGAGCCCCGGCATCACTTCGTCGGTGATGACGGCAGAGAAGCGCTGCAGGTCGGCGCGCAACGCCTGCATGGCCGCGACCGGATCGCAAAAGCCCACTGCCTGGTATCCAAGTCCCTTGAGCAACTCTTCGGCCAGCGCCACCAGCGCGGGCTCGTCGTCGACCACCAGCAGCGTCTGTCCCGCGCCGCAAGGTGCTGCTTTCGTCGCGGGGGCGCGCGCATCAAGCGCATCTGTGCATTCAGGAAAGTACAACGTAAAGCGGGCACCTTGCCCCGGCGCGCTCTGCACGTCGATCGCACCGCCGAATTCTGCCACCACGCCGTGCACCACGGCCAAACCCAGGCCCGTGCCCGACTGCGCTTCGTGGGTGGTGAAGAACGGTTCGAACAGACGTTCCATGACCTCGGGCGTGATGCCGGCGCCCTGGTCCGACACGGTCAGCGCCAGATAGTGGCCGCCCGCCAGTTCGCTATGCGACAGCACGCGCGCTTCGGCCACGTGCACCCGTTCCAGTCGGATGCCCAGCATGCCGCCCCCTGGCATGGCCTGCATCGCGTTGGTGCACAGGTTCATGACCGCCTCGAAGGCCTGGGTCGGGTCGCCGCGCAGCCGCGCAGCATGAGCTTCGAGCGCACGTTCCAGCACCATGCCTGGGCGCAACGAGGCCGCCAGCAGGGTCAGCACTTCCTCGACGATCGGTTCCAGTTCAAAGACGGTGGAGGTACGCGCGCTGCCGCGGCTGAAGGCGAGAATCCGTTCAACCAGCGCCTTGCCGCGTAATGCCGCCTGCAATACATGGTCGAGATGGCGTCGCTGATGGCTCCCCTGCGGCGCCGCGTCCTGCGCCATCTCCCCGTAGCCGACGATCGCCGCCAGCACGTTGTTGAAGTCGTGCGCCACCCCGCCAGCCAGCGTCCCCAGCGATTTGAGCTTGCTGGCGCGCGATTGTTGCAACTGCAAGGCCTGCTGCGCCGCTGCCCGGCGCCCGTCGGCACGCTGCACCAGATACACCGACCCGACAATGACGGACAACAGCAGCAGGAGCGCAGCGGAAGTCAATCGGGCCGCACCGCGCCAGGAGGCGAGCATGCCCGCCATGTCGCGTGTCACCACCACTTTCAAGCCATACGGCGGCAGACCGTGCAGTTCGACCAAACGCTCGCTGCCGTCCCGAAATTGGCGCAGCTGCGCGTCGCGCAGGGTAGCCGAGGGTTCTGCCGCGCTCGTTTCATCGAGCGTTGGCTTGGCGGCGAGTGAACCGGCCAGGCGCACCCCGTCGCTGCGAAAAACCGCCATGCGGGCGTCCGCAGCGGGAGATGCAACGGAGAATGCGCCAAGCAGAGCGCTGGCCGGCATGGCAGCCATCACCCACCCGCCCTGCGTGTTCGGCGCGCTGGCGAAACGGACCGCCAGCGTCACCAGCGGTGTTTGTGTTTTCAGGTCCATCGAGGGACGGCTCACGGCAATCGCGCCGTCGGCAAGCCGGTTCAGATCCGGGGCGAACGACGCCAAATGGGGTAGCGGTGTCGGGTCCGACGATGAGAGCAAGCGGCCATCCTCGCCTACCAGCCACAGCGTTCGCACCATCGGCATCAGTTCGGCGCGTACCCGCAGCGCCCGTTCAGCCTCGATACCCGTGGCGCGCAGGCGGCCCTCGCGCAATTCGGCCTGCACGGCGTGCAAGCCCTCTTGCGCACCTTGCAAGCCGCGGCCGATCTCATCGGTCAGCGCGAGCGAGAGCAAGCCGAGTTCTCGCGCCTGGGCCTCGACGGCATCGCGGCGCAATTGCCACAAGTCGGTGGCTGCCACGACGGCGAGCGCGACCCCGAATGCGAGCGCGACCAGCCACGGTCGCGGCGACCGGTAGGCCCGGTCATGTAGTCGGGCTTTTGATATATGATGCATGCTTGAGCTCCCCTGAGCCGCATACCGGCGGACAAATTGCCGCGCACCGGCGGCAGCAACCTGGCCCACTCGTCCAAAGTCCATGAATACCTCCGTCGCCCCGCATATTCTCGTGATTGATGATGATCCCATTATCTGCGAACTGGTGGTTGAATATCTCGGCAACAACGGCATGCGCGTGAGCGCCGCCGCCTCCGGGCGCGCGATGTTCGAAGCGTTCGACCGGGAAGCGATCGATCTGGTGCTGCTCGACTTGAAGTTGCCCGGCGAAGACGGCATGCAGCTGGCGCGCACCTTGCGCGAACGGGCCACCGTGCCGATCATACTGCTTACCGGGCGCAACGAGGAAGCTGACCGCGTCATGGGATTGGAACTTGGCGCCGACGACTACGTCACCAAGCCGTTCAGCCCGCGCGAGTTGCTGGCCCGCGTGCGCGCCGTGCTGCGCCGCTATCAAGTCCAGTCCACCCTGCCCGAACGCGACAACACACGCCGCGCATTCCGTTTCTCGGGCTGGGAACTGAAACTGCGCACGCGGCGCCTGATATCGCCCCGGGGCGACTCGGTGGAGCTCTCGAATGGCGAGTTGAGCCTGCTCAATGCCTTGTGCCGGGCACCGCGGCGGGTGCTGTCGCGCGACCAATTGCTGTCGATGTCGCGCCTGCATGAAGCCGAAGTCTATGACCGTACAATCGATGTGCAGATCCGGCGCCTGCGTCTCAAGATCGAGCTTGACTCGGCCAATCCCCTGCTCATTGTCACCGAGCGCGGCGCCGGCTACCGGCTCGACAGCGAGGTCGAGACACTGTACTGAAGCCGATCCCGCGGCAGCCGTACCCGCGGGCTGCCCTGGCGCAGGGCGCGCCTTGGCGCCGGAATCTTGCGCAAAATTGCAGCGCACCTCAGGTCGGTGCGGCAGCCGGCTCGCCGGTCTAATCGGTGTGGCCGGGACGCGTTCGAGCCCGGCGCAGGAGCGCCGTCACCAGCAGCGCCGCTGCCGCCGAGCCGGCCAAAGCCGGCGACGACGCCACCATCTGGGCCAAGCCGTCAACCGCCTCGACACTAACCTGCTGAACGTAGTCGACCAAGGCGATCACATCGCCAACGCGCACGTTCCGTACCTCCTCGACCCGAATTTGCGAGCTCTGTTGCCCGCTCCTGAACCAAACCTTTGCAAAGATGCCGTTGGCCACGGCAACCAGGGATAAAAGGCCGAGCGGTCGCAGCAGATGTCCGACAAGGCGGCTCTGCTCGGTTGGGGGAGCGGCCTCATAGACTTGACCAACCAGTTGCGCGATCGCGGTGCCGGATGGGCGCCCGGCGAAATGGCTAGGATGAACTGCTGGGTTGATGGTGCGGATACTCATCGGATGCGGCTCCCGGTTTGCGTGATGTATGCTTTGGTACCAACAGGCGGGATTTGCACGGATCCGTTGACCCGCCCGGGCTATCGTGCCCGCTCTTCAAATTCCCCCGATGTCAGAACGAATGCGCTTGTGT
The DNA here is from genome assembly GCA_031431155.1 of Janthinobacterium sp. Taxonomy (GTDB): domain Bacteria; phylum Pseudomonadota; class Gammaproteobacteria; order Burkholderiales; family Burkholderiaceae_D; genus JANPCW01. The sequence continues at coordinate 4,850 of JANPCW010000620.1, forward strand.
TGCATTTGCAATTGAAGGCTTGCCTAGGCCGTCGGCAATTGGCGTGAGCGCAACGCCGGAAAAAACCCGGGCCCGACCGGCCCGCCCGACCAGCGATCCGGAACCGCTACGCTTACTTGAACGCGATTCCGATGGTCTTGAAGCCGCCCAGAACCGGCGAGCTCGAGAACACCTTGATGTTCTTCGGTCCGGCGGCCCAGGTTGCCGTGTCGTTCGGGTCGAGCGGTCCGCCCGGGGTGCCGACCTTGTCGAGGGTGTAGGTGCCAAGGCTGTCGACGAGCGCCGTGCCGATGACGCACGCCGGATTCACCGCGCTCCCGTTGCAGCTGCCGCCGGCCTTCAAGGTGCCGTCGTTGTACACCACGCTCAGCGTCTGGCCCGCTTTCACGTTGTCGGTGCCGGTCACGGTCCAGCGGGTCGAAGTCGCCCCGCCGATCTTGCCGGCGCCCACGAAGATCGGCTTGGTGAAGGCGATGGTTTCCGCGCCCAGGACGGTCACGGTCCCGGTTGCGGTATTGGCCGACAGCAGGCCGCCCGCGTCCTTTACCTGATAGGTGAAAGCGGCGCCGATGGTCGGCGTGAAACTGACGATGCCGTTGAGCGGTGCCGGTTGCGGCCCGAGCCCAGCCGGCCAGCTGACGATGACGGCATCCCTGACATCCGCATTGCCGTCCGGGTCGGTGGCCTTGGCAATCAAATTAAAGCTGACCAGCTTGCCTGCGACGGCGGTGATTGCGTCGTTGGCGGCCACCGGCGCATCGTTGACCGGCGTGATGGCGATCGACACTGCGGCCGGGTTCGAGACATTGCCGTCCACCGCCACGGTATAGGTGATGCTATCGGTGCCATTGGCGTTCGGGTTCGGGATGTAAGTCAGGATGCCGTTGACGACGCTGGCAAAGCCGATGCGTGGGGGCAGCGCGCTGACGGCCACGCTGGCCAGGCCGCCGTCGGCGAGCGAACGCAGGTTCGTGATTTTGCCCTTGTACTTGACCGTGTCGTTGGCCAGCAAGTCGACGATGGCGCCCTGGCCCGGGGCGCACGCGAGCGCCGCCGTCGGCGAACAGTCTTCGAGCACGGTTGCGCTGTCGCTCACCGCCACTGGAATATTGTTCAACGACGACGCGCCCGGGCCCGCGATGACCGGCTGCAAGAACGCGCCGCCCTTCGAGGAAACGACCTGGGCCCAGGCCGGCGGCGCGCTCAGCGCGGAAACCGTCGCCACGTTGGCGGCC
>JANPCW010000621.1:0-4980 GCA_031431155.1 Janthinobacterium sp.
TCTGGCGCGCGAGCTCGGCGTTCCATTTTTGATCCTCGATATCGCGGCGCCGGTGCCGGCAATGCAAGAGCGCATTCAGTTGCGCGCGCAACATGGCCAGGATCCGTCCGATGCCCATGGCCAGGTGTTGGCGCACCAGATAGCCTCGCATGAAGCGCTGTCGGACGAGGAAAAAAAGTACGTTATCGGCGCCGATGGCGAGCGCGGCGACGATTCCGCGCAACTACGCGAGATTGCCGATTCGATCATTTTGGCTCAACGTCAGGGCACCGGTGGCTAATCCCTTAAGCGCGCGCTGCGGCAGGTGAAAACCGGTCTATCGTGGCGTCGTTGGTCGGGCACAATAATTGTCGCTCAACATGTCATAATGCTGTTATGACGTCGCGTGTATCGCGTATGGACGGAAAGAGAGAAAAAATGATTCGATATATGGGCACCCGGAAGTCGCCCGACGGAGCGACCATGTATGTTTTCGTGATCAACGGATTTCAAAAAGAAGTCAGGGAAAGCGCGTTGAAGCAGCACCCCGGTTGCTATGAAGCCTTGCCGGCTTCGGCCAAGGCGCAAATCACCCAAAACCGTCAATGGATGTCAAAGTTATAGCGTCTTGCGCGGCCGTACCATCACACACCTGGAGTTTGACATTATGAGTAAAGCGCAAGACAGTAAAAAAGAAGGCAAAAAAGAGCCCGCCAAGACCATGAAGGAAAAAAAGGAAGCGAAGAAGACCAAAAAAGAAGAGAAGAAGCGCCAGTAACGATAGTGGATCGTTGCTGGATGCCGTGATGCCCGCCCAGCGCGGGTGCATCGAAATTCAAGCTGATGGCGCCGCCATCGATCCGGTCAGGTCCCCATGTACACGCAATTTTTCAATCTGAAGCAGTCGCCATTCTCGATCGCGCCCGATCCGCGCTACCTGTTCATGAGCGAGCGGCACCGCGAGGCGCTGGCCCATCTGTTGTACGGTGTCGGCGGGGGCGGCGGGTTCGTGCTGCTGACGGGCGAAATCGGGGCCGGCAAGACCACGGTGTGCCGCTGCTTCATGGAGCAGATTCCGGCCAATTGCAAGCTGGCCTATATCTTCAATCCCAAGTTGTCGGTGGAAGAGTTGCTGCTGTCCATCTGCGAAGAATTCAGGATCCCCGTGGCGCCACCCGGCACAGGCCCGGCCAGCGTCAAGACCTATGTCGATGCGATCAACGGTTATTTGCTGGACAGCCATGCGCAGGCCAAGAACAATGTGTTGATCATCGACGAGGCGCAGAACCTGTCGGCCGAGGTGCTCGAGCAGTTACGCCTGCTGACCAACCTCGAAACCAGCGAGCGCAAGCTGCTGCAGATTATCCTGATCGGCCAGCCCGAGCTGCGCGCGATGCTGGCGCGCCCGGAGCTGGAACAGTTGGCTCAGCGCGTGATTGCGCGCTACCACCTCGGTTCGTTGGCGGCCAACGAGACCGGGAGCTATATCGCACACCGGCTGGCCGTGGCCGGCGCAACCGCTGTAGCCCCGTTCCCGCGCCGTGTGCTGCAACAGATTCATGCATTGAGCAAGGGCGTGCCGCGCCGCATCAACCTGCTATGCGACCGCGCGCTGCTGGGCGCCTATGTTGAAAATTCACCGCTGGTCACGCGCGCCATTGTGCGGCGCGCAGCCGCGGAAGTGTTTGCCGAGAATCGGGCGCCCGCCTCGCAGTCTAGACGGCCGTGGCCGTATTTGGTGACCGGCCTCATGGCTGGCGCCATCATGAGCGGCGCGGCGGCATGGTTCCTGATACCGCACAGCGTTCCGGTATTGGCCGCTACTGCGCCGCCAGTGGCGCGCAAGCCGGTCATCGCGGCGCCAGCGCCCGCGTTGGTCGAGCCGCTTGCCACCACCAGCCAAGCGGCACTGATTGAGTTGGCCGCGTTATGGGGCAAGGCCTTGCCGGAAGGCGAAGCGTGCCAGGCCGCCGTCAAGCTCGGTTTACGCTGCCATCAAGGCAAGGGCGGTTTGGCCGAACTGCGCCGGCTTGACCGGCCAGCCGTGCTGACCCTGCACGACGCCCCAAACACTGCTTCCTATGCGCTGCTGGCACGGCTCGATGACAGCACGGCGACCCTGGTGGGTGCCGGTAAATCTCAGGTAATCAGCGTGGCTGCGCTGACCGCACGTTTCGATGGCGAATTTACGACCTTATGGCGTGTGCCGCGCTCCTTTCGCGATGAAGTGTCGGCCGCTGATCATGGCCCCGACGTTGACTGGATTGGCGCCCGCCTGGCCCAGTTGCATGGCTTGAAAGCGCCTCCCGAGAACCAGCCGCTTGACCCGGACATGCTGCAGCGGTTGCGCCAATTCCAGACCAGCCAGCAGATCAAGGCCGACGGCGTGGCCGGGCCGCGCACCTTCATCCGCCTCAATCAAGTGGGCCGGGCAAACGAGCCGCGTTTGCTGGCCAGCGCCACGGCCCAAGGGGCGGAGAAATAATATGTCCTACATCTTGGAAGCACTCAAAAAAGCGCAGGCGCAACGCCAGTTGGGCGAGACGCCCACGATCCACGCGTTGCCGATTCAAAGCGTGCCCGGCGCCGACGGGAAGAGCACCGTCAACAAACCGTTGTGGTTGGCGCTCGTGACGGGTGGGTTGATTGTGGCGGTGCTGTTACTGCTGGCGTGGCGCCAACCACAGGTTCAGCCTGCAATAGCGCCGGCGGTGGCGGTGCTCGCGCCGGCAATTGCCCCGGTTGTCGTGCCGGTTATTGCTCCAGTGATTGCCCCGGTCGTTGCTCCTGCCATTGTCATTGCATCGCCCGTCAGGCCGGTCACCAAACGTGCGGAAACCGTGCTGCCGGTCGCTGCGCCAGCGGTGCGCAAACCAGTGCCTGCGAGCGAGGTGGCGGTGGCCCCGGCCACGCCGGACGAAACGCTGCAGACCCTGCGTGATTTGCCCGAGCCGATCCAGCGCGAGATCCCAGCTATCAGCCTCGGCGGGTATATCTACTCCAAGAATCCGGCGGATCGCTTGCTGTTGATCGACAAAGTCCTGCGGCACGAAGGGGAGGAATTGGCCCCCGGCCTTGTATTGGAAAAATTGTTGCCCAAGGCTGCAGTATTCAGCTACCGGGGCTATCGGTATCGGGTTGCGTATTGAAATTTTAATTAAAAAATAAGCTATTTTTGAAATTTCATTTCATTGGTATTCCCTCATCCCGTTGAGGCAAGAAAGGCCGCGCGATGCATCGAGCAATTCCCCCGCTGGCGAGCCATCTGCTCGGCATTGTTGGCTGGTCAGGCAGTGGCAAGACCACGCTTCTTGAATACCTGGTAGCGCGGCTCGCGGCGCGCGGCCTGCGGGTCAATGTGATCAAGCACAGTCACCATGACATTGTGCTCGAACCGGCGCACAAGGATAGCGCGCGCTTGCGCAGGGCCGGTGCGGCCGAAGTGCTGGTCGCATCGCCATTTCGCTTTGCGCTGGTCCGTGAGTTGCGCGGCGCCCCGGAGCCGACCCTGAACGAGCAAATCGCGCGGCTGGCGCCAGCCGACCTGACCCTGGTCGAAGGCTTTAAATGGGATCCGATCGCCAAGCTGGAAGTGTTTCGCCCGTCATTGGGCAATCGAGCCCTGTATCTGACCGATGCCAACATTGTCGCGGTCGCGTCCGATGTGGACCGGCCGCCGGACGTGCCGGAGAATACTGCCTGGCTCGATTTGAACGCGCCTGAGCTGATACTGACCTGGCTGACTGCACGTTTGGCCGCAGTACCGCAATTGCCCTAAAGAATTCTCCTGGTCAACCGTAAACAAGGCATAGGCACCAAAAACGGAGAATATGATGGACGTGACAGGAATTGCCAAGTTGGCAAGCAGCGTTGCCGAGACCGGTACCAAAATGGAAGTCGATATCGCGATCTTGAAGCGGGCTCAGCAAATTGAAAGCGCAAATGCCACGGCGCTGATCGCGTCGATCCCCGCGCCGCAGTCGGTTTCGACCAATCTGCCGCTGAACCTCGGACAGCATATCAATACAACGGCGTAAGCGAGGACGACGGCTTTTTCAGCGGCGTTCGATGGCGGACTCAGCACTTACAAATAGTTTGTTTTACGCGCGTTTTGTGTCAACAGAACGGCACGCCCTGCGTTGTGGATAGACGTATAAACCTTATACGACAAAACTACAGGGATATTCGCATGAAAAAACTGATCGCCGCTGTCGTCGCCGCTACCTTTGCAATGGGTACTGCTTTCGCTCAAGCTCCAGCCGCAGCGCCTGCTGCCGCGCCAATGGATAGTGCAGCCGCGCCTATGCACAAGAAAACCGTGAAAAAAGCTAAACATGCCAAAGCGCACAAGAAAGTGCAAGCCAAGAAAGTGCCAGCTGCCGCGTAATTTTTAGCATCTGCGTCATCACCCGGGGATCCATGAAGGGGAACCGGGTATTTTTTTGTCCGAAATGCAGCGCCAGGCATCGCGCTGCTCCCGGACCAGCGTCGCATGCGCGTTTTATCAAGGCGGCGGCAGGGTGGTCCTCATTCAAAAGCGCGCAATACCTTGGCTTCGCCAGTCTGATCGTTGAACAGTTCGTTGGCTGCGTGGGTCGCTTCGATCATCTGCGACAAGCGCGCATCCTCAAAGCGCGTCAATTCTTGCAGCGCCGCTTGCAGCGCAAATGCCAGCTTGGCGCGCGCGCTTATATAGGACGGGCTGGTGTACTGACCAGTGTTCTTAAGTAGTTCTTCGGCATTCTCAATCACGAGGCGCAGGTCGCCGATGAGTCTTTCCTGTGTTTGCTGGTTGTTTCCAGGACCGTCCATGGCGCCCCCCAAAAGGCTGGTTGAGATAAACACTTTTATAGTTATAATATAGCTATCGAACAAGCATCCGGAGTTGAGCCTCCGCAAGGTTTTTAGGTCTGCCCAGTGCGCTATTGCCTGCTACATGGAAATGCCTGCACGGCGCCGAATTACCGGGCGATAATGCTAACCGCGTCCGCCTGCGACCAC
>JANPCW010000622.1:0-2703 GCA_031431155.1 Janthinobacterium sp.
GATCATCGAGGCAGTAAAACCGGAAGAGTACGGCGCCGCATCGATCCAAATTCTGGAAGGCCTGGAAGCGGTACGCAAGCGTCCCGGGCTGTACATTGGCGACACCTCGGACGGCACCGGCTTGCACCACCTGGTATTCGAGGTGCTGGACAATTCGATCGATGAATCGCTGGCCGGCCACTGCACCGAAATCCACGTCACGATCCACTCCGACAACTCGATCTCGGTCACAGACAACGGACGCGGCGTGCCGACCGGCATCAAGTTCGACGACAAGCATGAGCCAAAGCGCAGCGCGGCCGAAATCGTCATGACCGAGTTGCACGCGGGCGGCAAGTTCGACCAGAACTCCTACAAGGTGTCGGGCGGCTTGCACGGCGTGGGCGTGTCTTGCGTGAACGGCCTGTCCAAGCTGCTCAAGCTGACCATCCGGCGCGACGGCAAAGTGCACCACATGGAATTCGTGCGCGGCGTGCCGCAAAACCGCGAAATCGTCATGATCAACGGCGTGGCTTGCTCACCAATCAAAGTCACGGGCGATACCGACAAGCGCGGCACCGACGTCCATTTCTGGGCCGACGAAGAAATTTTTACCCACGTCGAATTCCACTACGAGATCCTGGCCAAGCGCATCCGCGAACTATCGTTCCTGAACAACGGCGTGCGCATCCGCCTGTCGGATCACCGCACCGGCAAGGAAGAAGTGTTCGCATTCGAAGGCGGCACGCGCGGCTTCGTCGAATACATCAACAAGGCGAAGACGGTGCTGCACCCGACCATTTTCCAGGCCACCGGCGAGCGCATGTCGGACCACGGCACCAACATCTCGGTGGACGTGTCGATGCAGTGGAACGACGCCTACAACGAACTGGTGCTGTGCTTCACCAACACCATCCCGCAGCGCGACGGCGGCACTCACCTGACCGGCCTGCGCGCGGCGATGACGCGCGTGATCAACAAGTACATCGACGAGCACGAATTCGCCAAGAAGGCCAAGGTTGAAATTTCCGGCGACGACATGCGCGAAGGCTTGACCTGCGTGTTGTCGGTCAAGGTGCCCGAACCCAAGTTTTCCTCGCAAACGAAGGACAAGCTGGTGTCCTCCGAAGTGCGCGGTCCGGTCGAAGAGATCGTCGCCAAGACCCTGTCGGACTATCTGCAGGAAAAACCGAACGACGCCAAGATCATCTGCGGCAAGATCGTGGAAGCGGCGCGTGCGCGCGAAGCGGCCCGCAAGGCGCGCGACCTGACCCGGCGCAAGGGCATCATGGACGGCCTGGGCCTGTCGGCCAAGCTGGCCGATTGCCAGGAAAAAGACCCTGCCCTGTGCGAACTGTACATCGTCGAGGGTGACTCGGCGGGCGGCTCGGCCAAGCAGGGGCGCGACCGCAAGTTCCAGGCCATTTTACCGCTGCGCGGTAAGGTGCTCAACGTGGAAAAAGCGCGCTTCGAGAAGATGCTGTCGAGCGAGCAGATCACGACCCTGATCGCCACCCTCGGCACCTCGATCGGGCCCGACGAATTTAACGCCGACAAGCTGCGCTACCACCGCATTATCATCATGACTGATGCCGACGTCGACGGCGCCCACATCCGCACCCTGCTGCTGACCCTGTTCTACCGCCAGATGCCGCAACTGGTCGAGCGCGGCCACATCTACATCGCGCAACCGCCGCTGTACAAGGTGAAGTCCGGGCGCGACGAGCGCTACCTGAAGGACGATGTCGAGGAAGCGAGCTACATGATGACGGTGGCCCTGAACGGCGCCGCCCTGACCCCGCGCGAAGGCGCCGATCCGATCGTGGGCGATGCGCTGGCCGAACTGGTGCGCCAGTTCAACCTGGCCAACGCGATCATGATGCGCCTCACGCGCGTGATCGACCGCGCCGCGCTGACCGCCATCATGACCGGCGTGACGCTCGACATGGACAGCATCGCCAGCGCCGAACAAACGGCGCAAGCGATGGAGGCAACGATCAACGATTCCGCGGTCAAAGTGACGGTGCGCTCGGACGAATTGTCCGAGAAGCACATGCTGTGGATCGAGCGTATGCATCACGGTAACGTCAAGGTCAGCGCAATCGACGCCGACTTCGTCCATGGCGCCGACTACAGCGTGCTGGCTAACGCGGCGGCAACCTTCAAGGGCTTGATCGGCGACGGCGCCTTCATCCGGCGCGGCGAAGGCGAGCGCGTGAAGGAATCGGCGGTCGACGACTTCCACCACGCGATGCAATGGCTGCGCGATGAAGCCGAACGCACGGTCTCGAAGCAGCGCTACAAGGGTCTGGGCGAGATGAACCCAAGCCAGTTGTGGGAAACCACGATGGACCCGACCGTGCGCCGCCTGCTGAAAGTGCAGATCGACGACGCGATCGCCGCCGACCAGATCTTCACCACGCTGATGGGCGACGACGTGGAGCCGCGCAGGGCGTTTATTGAAAGCAATGCGCTGCGGGCGGGGAATATCGACGTTTGAGGTAATGTAGGTTGCCACAAAAAGTGAAATCTATGCAAAAACCAACCTTTTCGGGTTGGTTTTTTGCTTCGATGGCAGCGCAAGCTAGTGTAGTGTTGCATTCTGTTTGCTACTTAACCGGCTATTGGCGCGGATGACCTTTTGGAGGATGTCGCGAGCAGATGCAGTCCAGATAAATGGCTTCGGATTGGCGTTGTGATGGACGACGTATTGTTCGATGGCGG
>JANPCW010000623.1:0-3546 GCA_031431155.1 Janthinobacterium sp.
CCAAGCGGCCGCCACCAAGGTGACCCTGACCGGCGGTGCCTTGGCCAAGAACGTGTTCTGGCAGTCGGCAGGCGCTGTGACAATTGGAACGACCGCGCACTTTGAGGGCGTCATCCTGTCCAAGACCTCGATCGCCTTGAATACCGGCGCATCGATCAACGGCAGGCTGTTGGCACAAACGGCCGTCACGCTCGATCAAAGTACGGTGACCCAGCCCGCTGCAGTGCAACCCTAGGCGCGGGCAAATGATGGCGCGCATCCGTTGATAGGAAATTCGACCAGGCCGTACGGAGCATCGTCGTCCTGGTTGCCGCTGTCAAACACTGAAAGCTGCCCGGCGCCGTCGGGCAGCTTTTATCATTTCGGCGCCGCTAGGCGCAAGCACTTCCGGAACCGGACACGGTGTTGACCCTCGCCTGCAAAGTTGAGCGTCACCGGAATGCCACCGACTTCACCTGAACCCGGAGACAATTCAAAGCCCATCTTGCGGTGGAACGCGATCGAGCCCGTATTGACAGGCGAGGTGATGCATTGAACCTCGGTGCAGCCAATCGTGCCGACGACCTGAAAGAATCGCTCATAGAGCAGGCGACCGAGACCGCAGTTGCGCAAGGCCGGATCAACGCCGACGAAGTGGATGTATGCGACTCCGGGTTGCGACTGCGACCGAAGGCCGATGAGGAAAGCGGTGACGACGCCGGGCGCGCCAATTATGAAACTGGTTGGGTTGAAATGCTCGAAGAACAAGCGGGGCAGCAACGCGCGAACGGGCCGCCCGCCCCACCATTGATCGACGATGGGAGCGACGAGCTCGTAGTCTCCGGGCTCCAGGGGGCGTATTAGATGTGCATGCATGGTTCCGGTATCAGACGCGGATATTATTTCGATGATAGCGGCTCGTATGAGTGTACCCCTGCGGTACAATTTATGGCGGCTATGTCTGCACCCGGCCAGAAAGCGGCTGAGTTTATTTTCTGGTTTTGAATATCGAAACTCAATTGTGCGCGTAAGGTCCTCACGAGGGTATTCATTATGCACCGACATCCTGGGGAGCATCCAAATGCAACAAAACAAGGTCTACCTTTTCGTGTTTGAGACCCTCGCTGACTGGGAGTACGGATACGCCGTTGCCGGAATCAATAATCCGCAGTTTCAGAAAAATGCGAACCGCTACAAGGTTGTTACGGTGGGCGCGACCACCGAGGCAATCAGAACCATTGGCGGTGTCCGCATCATCCCTGACGTCGCCATTGACAATGTATCGCTGTCCGACAGCGCATTGCTCATCCTGCCTGGTGGCACGGCTTGGGACGAGGGCAAGAACGGCGAGGCGGCGGAATTGGCAGCAAGATGCATAAGTAACAAAATTCCGGTAGCAGCAATTTGCGGAGCAACCGCTGGCTTGGCCAGAGCCGGTCTACTGGATAAAACAAAGCACACCAGCAATTCTCAGGAATACCTTGCCGCGACTAACTACAAAGGGGCGGCACACTACATTAACGCGCCTGCCGTCCGAGGCGGAGATCTCATTACAGCATCTGCCATGGCGCCAGTCGATTTCGCAAGGGAGATTTTTTCCTGTCTGGACTTGTACAGCGACGAAGTCCTCGATGCATGGTATGGGCTGTTCAAGACTGGGGACGGGAAATATTTCCAGCAGATCATGAAAGCGGTTGGTGCCAACAATTCATTCGAGCCGAAGCCGCTTCGCGGCTCGGCCTAATTCTGGCGTTGGGCGGCTATTCCGTGACCTCCGTTTCCACGATCAACGTTATCGGCCATTACTGTGGTCGTTTTGACCCCGGCTTTTTCGGCGAGCCGCTGAACTCCTATACTAATCTGGGCTTTGTTCTTGGCGCGCTCTACGCATGGCGCGTTTGGCGATCCAACGGAAGTGGCGGCTATTGGTCTGCGGCCCTCTTCGCACTAGCCGCAAGCATCGGTGTCGGTAGCTTTATTTTCCATAGTGTGCCGACCCCCGAAACGCTCACGGGTGACCTTGTGCCAATTCAGATTTTCGGTCTGGCATTCCTGGCGTTTGTCGCGCTCAAATACCTACGCCTGCCTCGCCTTGCAACAGTTGTCCTTCTGGTGGTTTTCTTCCTTGCCCGCCAGTTCTGGATTTCGGTAGCGCCGCCGGGAGCCTTAGGTGGTGGTATCACTCACGTTCCCACGCTCTTTCTGCTGGCCGCCTCCACTTTCTTTGTTCACCGAACGGGTGCTCCCCTTTGGCGCTACATGGCCGTAGCTACGGCCGTCTATGTTGCCGCACTGTTGGTGCGTTCTTGGGATCTTGCTGTTTGCTCTGCTTTTCCATGGGGGCTGCACTGGGCATGGCACCTCCTTACGGCGTTGACTGCCACCCTCCTAGTGTACGGCTTAGCCGCTGCGCCGCCCAAACCCTTCACTCCACCGGACGCTGCGCGATGAAACCGCGCAGCGCCAGTAAATTCATTCGTTAGGCCGCATGAACGCCATTCCTTTTAAGAGTCACACTCCGGCGCACAGTCAGATAGCTTTGCTTGTGCCGGGCTGCTTCTTCCATGACTGCTGGTCCGTTTCAGCAGGGGACCCGCGCCTTTCCGCAATGGGGCAGTTTCTAAAGGCTTTCTCCTCCACCCCGGCCTGGGTGAATGCCTGTATGTCTATCCGCAACCGAGCCGCTGCTCTGGCCGGTCTGAAGAACCTCGGGGCATTCGATCAAATCGACAAGTCGAAGCCCGAGTGCGACTACAAGCCTGATGATCGGGTTGGTATCTTCACGCTTATAGCCAACACGTTCGACGAAGTTCTCCTCGGCGATAAGGACAAACATCTGGACGTGACGCTCTCGGTTCACAGGGCCGTCAACGCTGACACTGATGCAGTATTCGTCACTGTCACAACCGTCGTGCATGTACACAATCTGCTCGGTCGGCTATACATGCTCCCAGTTTTACCAATGCACCGGATAATTGCTCCATCGGTCTTGAGGGCTATAGCCATTGTTCCAAATGCGGCCACTTAGTTCTTCGTCCCAGCGACCGCCTGAGGCGGCCGCTGAACGTTAGGCGCTCCTGTGAATAGGGAAGAAGATGAAAAGTCCAGAGCCATCAAACCAAGCCGCCAAAGCGCTGATAGAACGATGCTTCCGCCGCCGGGGCCTGGTCGTCCTCGCGCCGCAGCGTTGCCATGATGTGCTGCTCGGCGGCACCGCAAGTGAGGCGGTACAGCTCGCGCGCCAGCGCATAGGCGTTCGCGCCCGGCCACGGATCGGGTAACAGTTCTACCGGCAGTTGCGGATCGTGCAACTGGACCCGGCGATAAGCGTGAATCAACAGCGTGCGCATCACGAATGCTTGCTCCGGTTCGATCGGGCGCTTGGCCTGCAGCAGCGCCAGCAAGGGCTGGAAGCGGGCGGAAAAATCCTCGTATCCCGCGATCACTCCCGACAGATCCCATCCGTCCCCAACCAGATCCCGCAGCGGCCGCCGGCTGACACCGGGTAGCTCGGTGGCGTGGCACACGTACACTTTGCCCAGCACACCGGCCCGCGCCAAAATTTCA
>JANPCW010000624.1:0-3257 GCA_031431155.1 Janthinobacterium sp.
GACTTGGTGTTGATGTTGACGTTGCCGTAATAAGACTTCTTCTGCCGCAAGAACTCGCTGACAAACGCGGCATTATCAGCATGCAACGCCACATGTTTCGGAATTGGCGAATACCAAAAGCTGTCGGGCGCGAACACGGAGTCAGTCAGCACACGTTCCGAGGCAACGGCAGTGGAGGCGCAGGCCGCCGCTAGCGCGATCAAGGTGCACCGGCGTAGGGTGACAAACATTGCGCTGGCGCTCGCTTCTGCTCGGCGGCCGGGCGCGTTGTCAAAGTGTGCTACGTGGTAATTCGATTCCATCATGATTCTCCTTGTTTCAGTTTCCAGTTTCAGCGCAAACCTCGCGTAAACCGCATGGTTTGCGCACGCTACAATTTAAGATCGATCACGGTGGGAGCGCACCCATTCCACTTGACGCCGCACCAAAAACGCCACGTACACGGGAATTTTCCGCAGCGCGTAGATCGGGGCATAGGCCAGATCACCCAGCGTCAAGATGCCGCGCCCGAACTTGGCCCAAGCCGATAGCACTGCCAGTCCCAATACGACCGGATTGATCAAAGCCAGGCTCCAGGGCAGCGCGCTGCCGGTCATGGCCCACAACACCATTCCCAGCACACAAAAAGCGAGCGCCAGCATTGTCAGCAAGGCCAGCGGCGGGACACACATGTCGAGGGTCAGCGCAAGCAAATCGCGATTGGCCGAACGCACGCTTTCAAGCAACAGCGGCGGGCCTTCCTTGACCATCATGGCCAGGTGGCCGTGCTCCCAACGGGTGCGCTGTGTTTGCTCGCCTTGCGGGTTGGCCGGAAACACGCTGGTCACTAGCGCCTCCGGGCAAAACAACGGTGCCTGGCCCTGACGCGCAAAGTCGAGGCCTAGCTTCAAGTCTTCCACGATATGCCCGCTGGCAAGCTCGGCCCGTTCGATCAGCGGCCACGGGAACGCCATGCCGGCCCCCATCAACTGGCACGGCAAGCCGGCGCGCTGAAACCCGAGGGCCCGGGTCCAGTTTTTCACGGTCCAGGCAAATTCGGCGACCTTGGTTTTCAAATTCGCCCCGTCCGGCGAACGCATCAGATATAGGGCTTGCATCGGGCGGCCGGCGCCAAGACTGCGGCGCGCCAACAGATCGAGCGCGCCGGCGCCGAGCAGGCAATCGGCATCGACAACGATCACGACCTCGGGCGGGGCCAGCGCCAGATGGCGCACCCCGAAATCGAGGGCGTATCCTTTGCCGCGGCGCACCGCATCACAGCGCACGATGGCCTCGGCCCCTTCGGCCAAGGCGGCCGCTGCCGTGTCATCGCTACAGTTGTCGGCCACCACCAGCAGGCGATCGCCCTGCTGCAGCTGGGCCTGAACTGACTTTAACGCGGCGGCGATGCCAGCCGCTTCGTTGTGCGCCGGCACTAGAACGGCGATCGACGGCCGGCGACCCATCGCCGCCGGTGCTTGATCCTTGCTCCGCGCCGGCATCGCCAGGGCCAGCTGGAGCGCAAAAACAAAGACAGGCAGCGCCAGCACCAGCAGCGCCAGCAGAAAAACAATTTCCAATAAAACCATGACATTCATCCCAGTTAGTCGGACGCAAGCGAAACTGGGGCCGGAACCGCTGCCATCGATGCAGTCACAGTGGCGGCCGGCCCGGCACGAAACAGCTGCGCCAGTTTGGCCGCTTCGATATCGATCGAATGCCGTTCCAGCACGCGCTTGTATCCGGCCTCGCACATCGATTCGAGCTCGGCGACCGGCGTGGCCAAGAATTGTTCGAGCGCCGCGGCCAGCGCATCGACATCGCCGGCAGGAAACAGCCAGCCGCCCTCCCCCGGACGCACCAGCTCGGGGATCCCAGCCACAAAGGTGGTCAGCACCGGGCGGCGCAATGCCATCGCTTCCATGATCACAACCGGCAACCCTTCGGCGAAGCTGGGCAGCACCAGCGCGCGCGCCGCCAAAATTTCTTCCCGTACCTGGTCGCCGCTGATCCAGCCGGTGATGCGCACCGTCGCTTGCAGCCGGCACTGGGCAATCAGCGCCTCCAGGTCGGCCCGCATTTCTCCATCGCCGGCCAGTACCAGCTCGATCGCTATCCCCTTGCGGGCCAGTTGGCTGATCGCGCTCACCAATAGCAATTGCCCCTTTTGCTCGCACAAGCGGCCCACGCAGACCAGGCGCGGTATGGTGGGAATCGGCACCGCGGGCACCGCATGGAACGCCGGATCAAGCCCGCAGTGGACTACCTGCACCTTGGGCCAGTCGACATAGCTGGCCCAGCGAAATAGCTGGCTGCGGCCAAAGGAACTGATTCCCACCACGAACGCGCAGCGACTGATTTTTTCTCGCAGATGAAGAAATTCCGGTTTGTCGAATTCTTCCGACCCGTGCACGGTAAAACTGTAAGGCGGGCCGCCCAGCGCGGTCGCCAACATCACCACCTCGGCCGAATTGGTGCCGAAATGGGCATGCACATGGCGCGCACCGAATCGGCTCAGCCAGGGGACGATGCGGCAGGCCTCGGCCAGGTAAATCAGGTGATACGGGATGGGGCGTTCGGCGCGCCATCCCATCGCCAAAGCCAGGCGCAAGGCTTGAAAAAACCGCACCGGGCTGGTCGCGAGCATGCGCAGGGTAGCCATCAGCAAGCTCAGCATGCCGTCCTGCAAGATATAACGGGTCAAGTCGCGTTCGCGCACGTCTTCGTCGTCGACCAGTTCGGCGTCCCATCCGCGCACGGCGATGCGTTGGACGTCAAACCCCTGCCGCTCCAGCGCGAGGATTTCGCGCCGGATAAAGGTGTGGCTTACCTTTGGATACTGATTGACCAGATATGCAATTTTCATTCGTTTCGACCTATCCATAAATATCTCGTTGCCTGTCACTGCGCAGCGCTGTTCAACACGATGATCCGGGCCGGCGCCCCGACCGCGGTTGCTCCATCGGGCACGTCGCATAGCACCACCGCCATCGCCCCGATCTTGCAACCATTGCCGAGGCGGATCCCGCCCAGCACTTGCGCGTAGGCGCCCAGCTCGACGTCGTCGCCCAGCACCGGCACCGGACCGTCCGGCTCGCGATTGCCGATCGTAACTCCCTGCCTTAGCGTGCAGTTCGCTCCGATCACCGTCTGCGGATGAATGAAGATTCCACCGAAATGCCAGATCCGCAGGCCGGGGCCGATTTGCACCGACTTGGGCAGGCTGACGCCGACGCCGGTCTCGACCAGCCGGAACAGCAGCCAATACCACTGCGTCA
>JANPCW010000625.1:0-8701 GCA_031431155.1 Janthinobacterium sp.
GGCAAAGCCGCCGGCAAACCGGCGGCGCGCGCGGTTCGATCGCGCGCCTTCAGTACACTTCCGGGTTCGGATCGGTGCGCTCCATCTCCAGCGATGCCGCCAGCAGGGCCAACCGTTTCTACGTCTATGGCGTGGTGGCGCGGCTAGCCCTGTTGGCGGCATCGCTGGAGATGGAGCGCACCGATCCAAACCCGGAATTGTACTGACGCAGAGCGCTTGACCCATGCGCGCTGCCGCTTTGCCGGCGGCTTTGCCTGAACTCGGCTAAAATCAGGCATTACTCGAATGGAATCGCCCATGAAAATCGCTTTCCTCACCGATGCGCTCACTGGCTTTAAGACTTACAAAGATTCGACCTTCGCCATGATGCGCGAGGCGGACCGGCGCGGCCACAAAATTTACGCGTTCGAACAGAGCGGCATGGCACTGTATTCTGGGGTAGTCACGGCCAACACGGCGCGCCTGAGCCTTACCGGCGACGCGATCGACTGGTTTCGCGCCGAGCCACTGGCGGCGACACCGCTGTCCCAGTTTGACGCCGTGGTCCAACGCAAGGATCCGCCGTTCGACATGGAATACATCTACGGCACCTACCTGCTGGAGCTGGCCGAACAGCAAGGCACGCGCGTGTTCAACAAGCCGTCGGCAATCCGCGATCACAATGAAAAGCTGGCGATCGCCCAGTTCGGGCAATTTACCGCGCCGACCCTGGTCACCTCCAACGAAGCGCGCTTGCGTGCCTTCCACGAGCAGCATCATGACATCATCTTGAAGCCGCTCGACGGGATGGGCGGCGCTGGCGTATTCCGCGTCAAGGTCGATGGGCTCAATCTGGGTGCCATCATCGAGACCCTGACCGACAACGGCGCGCGCACCATCATGGCGCAGCGTTTTATTGCCGAGATCGAAAACGGCGACAAGCGCATTCTCGTGATTGGCGGCAAGGTGGTGCCGTTTTCACTTGCGCGCATCCCGCAGGGCGGCGAAGTGCGCGGCAACCTGGCGGCAGGCGGCTTGGGCGTGGCCCAGCCGCTGTCGGCCCGCGACCGCGAAATCGGCGAGACCTTGGGGCCGATACTGGCCGGGCGCGGCTTAATGCTGGTAGGATTAGACGTGATTGGTGATTTCTTAACGGAGGTGAACGTCACCAGCCCGACCTGTTTCCAGGAGATCACGCAGCAAACCGGCTTCGATGTCGCGGCCATGTTTGTCGACGCGCTGGAGCAAGCGCTCGCCGGAGAGACGCGCGGTCCGGCAGATGACTAACTTGAGCTGGGCGGGTAGCTAACATGGTCGGCATCTTGCTCATTACGCACGCGCCGCTGGGGCAGGCGTTCATCGCAGCCTGCAACCACGTGTTCCGCGGGCCGACCGAGCGCTTTGAGGCGATCGACGTGCTGGCCGACCAAGACCCGATGCAAGTGCGTGCGCTCGCCGCGGAGGCTGTCGCGCGCATCGATGACGGCTCGGGTGTGCTGGTGATCACCGACGTAAAAGGCGGCACGCCAGCCAACTGCTGCAACCAGCTGGCCGATCCGGGGCGGGTCGAAGTGATCGCCGGCATCAGCTTGCCAATGTTGCTGCGCGCCATCACCTACCGGCGCGACACGCTCGACGTGGTGGTCGAGATGGCGCTGGCCGGCGCCCAAAGCGGTGCGGTGCGGGTAGATAACCGCATCAAGCTCGGATAAAACTGCGGACCAACTGACAAGCTGTGCTGCATCCTCTCTGATTGAGACCATAAAAAATGATTCAACAAGAACTTCAAATCATCAATAAGCTGGGTCTGCATGCGCGCGCCTCGGCCAAACTCACGCAGCTCGCTGCCAAATTCCAGAGCGAGGTTTGGCTCACCCGCAATGCGCGGCGCATCAACGCCAAGTCGATCATGGGAGTGATGATGTTGGCGGCAGGCAAGGGCGCTAAAGTCACGCTGGAAGCGCAAGGAATGGATGAACAAGATTGCATAGCCGCCCTGAGTGCGTTGATTAATGACAGGTTCGGTGAAGGCGAGTAATGCGTTTCGACGATAGCCGTACCGGTAGTCAACCAGGTCTCACAATGGCATCCTTCACGCTTCACGGCGTCCCGGTTTCGCGCGGCGTTGCAATCGGCCGGGCGCACTTGCTGGCGCCGGCTGCGCTCGACGTCAAGCATTACCTGGTAGCAGCCGAGCACCTGGAGGCGGAAGTGCAGCGCCTGCAGAATGCGATCGCGTCGGTGCATAAGGATTTGCAGACGCTCTGGACCGAACTGCCGCGCGATGCGCCAACCGAGCTCGGTGCGTTCATCGACGTGCATGCGCTGATCCTGTCGGACCCGCTCATTTCCGAGGCGCCGCTCGACATCATCCGGACCCGCCATTACAACGCCGAATGGGCGCTGGTGACCCAGATCGACGAGTTGTCGGCCCAGTTCGACGAAATCGAGGATCCCTATCTGCGCGAGCGCAAGACCGACATCGAGCAAGTGGCGGAACGGGTCTTGAAGGTGTTGACGGGCACGGCGCAACTGATGCCGGAACGGGTCGCCGACGGCCAGTTCCAGGCCCAGATGATCGTCGTGGCGCACGATATTTCGCCGGCCGACATGCTGCAGTTCCGCGATGGCTCGTTCAGTGGGTTCGTCACCGACCTGGGCGGACCTAACTCGCATACGGCGATCGTAGCGCGCAGCCTCGACATCCCGGCAGCGGTCGGCATGTCGAACGCGTCCAACCTGATCGACCAGGATGATTGGGTCATCGTGGACGGGGATGCCGGCGTCGTCATCGCCAATCCGAGCCAACTGGTGCTGGAGCAGTACCGCGCGCGTCAGGCCGACTTGCTGCGCGAGCGTAAAAAGCTGCTCAGGCTCAAGAAAACGCCGGCCCTGACCCTGGACGGCACACCGATCACCCTGCTTGCCAACATCGAACTGCCGGACGATTGCGCTGTTGCGCTGGAGGCAGGCGCGCATGGGGTTGGCCTGTTTCGCTCCGAGTTCCTGTTCATGGCGCGCTCAGGCCACGGGCACAAAATTCCGAGCGAGAACGAACAATTTGAGCAGTACAAGAAGGCCGTGCTGACCATGAAAGGGCGCCCGGTCACGATCCGCACCCTCGATATCGGGGCCGACAAGCCGCTCGACCAAAGCGAACATACTGCGCTGAACCCGGCGTTGGGGTTGCGCGCGGTGCGCTATTGCCTGGCCGAGCCGCAGCTGTTTCTGGCCCAGTTGCGCGCGATCCTGCGCGCGTCCGCGTTCGGCAAGGTGCGCCTCCTGATCCCGATGCTGGCGCACGCGTTCGAGATTGACCAATGCCTGGCGATGATCGCCCAAGCCAAGGCCCAGTTGCACGATGCCAGTCAAAAGTATGACCCGGCGATCGAAGTGGGCGCGATGATCGAAATCCCGGCCGCGGCCCTGGCGCTGCCGATGTTCGTCAAGCGCTTGGACTTTCTGTCGATCGGCACCAACGATCTGATTCAGTATACGCTGGCGATCGACCGCGTCGACTATGAAGTGGCCCACCTGTACAACCCGCTGCATCCGGCAGTGCTACAACTGATCGCGATGACGATCGCAGCCGGCGCCAGGGCCGGGATCGACGTCGCGGTATGCGGCGAGATGGCCGGTGACGTGAAACTGACCCGGCTCTTGCTGGGGATGGGCTTGCGCGTATTTTCGATGCATCCGGCCAGGTTGTTGGCAGTCAAACAAGAGATTTTGAACTGCAATCTGGAGTCGATCGTGCCGCAGACCCGCAAGATCTTGCGCGCGATGGAGCCGGGCGCGATTGCCGAGGCGGTCGAGCAATTGCAGAATTTGTGAGCACGCTGTCCCGTGTAGTGTGTCAAATGGCGGAGAATGTTCCGCGAATTGGCCAAAGAACGCCTTTTTAGAAGTTGGATCACATGTCATCGATTGGAATTGTTGCGCCGCAAACCATGCATTTCGCGCAAGCTCTGCCCTTGCAAAGCGGCGCGGCGCTGGCCGACTATAGCCTCATGTACGAGACCTACGGCAGCTTGAACGCCGACAAGTCGAACGCGGTACTGGTGTGCCATGCGTTGAACGCATCGCACCACGTGGCCGGCGTGTATGCCGACCAGCCCAGAAACGTTGGCTGGTGGAACAACATGGTCGGTCCCGGCAAGCCGCTCGACACGGATAAGTTTTTCGTCATCGGCGTCAACAACCTCGGCTCGTGCTTCGGCTCGACCGGGCCGATGCACACCAACCCCGCCACCGGCAAGCCGTACGGCGCCTCGTTTCCGGTGGTGACGGTGGAAGACTGGGTACAGGCGCAGGCGCGCCTGGCCGATGCGCTGGGGATAGAACAGTTCGCAGCCGTGATGGGCGGCTCGCTGGGCGGCATGCAGGCGCTGGCCTGGAGTATGCTGTTCCCGACCCGGCTGCGCCACTGCGTCGTGATCGCGTCGACCGCCAAGCTGTCGGCCCAGAATATTGCCTTCAACGACGTGGCGCGCCAAGCCATTTTGTCGGACCCGGACTACCACGGCGGCGATTTTTACGCGCACGGCGTGGTGCCCAAGAACGGCTTGCGCGTGGCGCGCATGGTCGGCCACATCACCTACCTGTCGGACGACGACATGGCCGAGAAATTCGGTCGCAAATTGCGCGACCAGGCCGCCACCGGCGAGTACCAATTCGGCTTCGGGGTCGATTTCGAGATCGAATCCTACCTGCGCTATCAGGGCGATAAATTCTCTGAATACTTCGATGCCAACACCTATTTGCTGATCACCAAGGCGCTCGACTATTTCGACCCGGCCCGCATGTTCGGTGGCGACTTGACCAAGGCCCTTTCCAGCACCCTGGCCCAGTTTTTCCTGGTCTCGTTCTCGACCGACTGGCGTTTTTCGCCTGAACGCAGCCGCGAGATCGTGCAGGCGCTGGTGTCGAACCGGCGCCGCGTGACGTATGCGGAAATCGATGCGCCGCACGGGCATGACGCATTCCTGCTGGAAGACCCGCGCTACATGAACCTGGTGCGCGCCTACTACGAACGGATCTGGAACGAGGCGCCGTTGGCCGCCGCATCGAACCTGCCATTGCGCGAGCAGGCGCGCGGCAAGGAGTACGCATGAATTTCGACGACCTGAGCCGCCTGCGTCCCGACCTCGCCTTCATTGCCCATTGGGTGCCGAACAATGCACATGTGCTCGACGTCGGCTGCGGCGACGGCGTGATGCTCGACTATCTGCAAAGCGACAAGGCGTGCAGCGGCTACGGCATCGAGATCGCCGACGACAAGGTGCTCGCGAGCACTCAACGCGGCATCAACGTGATCCAGCAAGACATGGAAAACGGTCTGGCCATCTTTAACGACAATGCGTTCGACACGGTGCTATGCCTGTCGTCCCTGCAGATGATGAAACACGTGGAAGGCTTGCTGCGCGACATCGTACGAGTCGGGGCCGAAGCCATCGTCTCGTTTCCCAATTTCGCCTACTGGCCGCACCGGGTTGCCCTGCTCGGCGGGCGCATGCCGGTCTCAAAGTCGTTGCCCTACGAATGGTATGACACGCCCAACCTGCGCTGCGCCACCATTTCGGACTTCGAGGCGCTGGCCAACCAGGTCGGGCTGGAAGTGCTCGAATGCGTCGCGCTGGCCGACGGCAAGCCAGTCTCCTTTTTGCCCAGCCTGCGCGGCAGCCTGGCCGTGTTCCGCCTTAAGAAGAAGGCGCATAGCCTCAACTGAGGGCGCCTTGCTTTAACGTGTGCCGGACGCCGGCGTTTCCTGCGAAAATACGCACTACAGAATAGCTTTCGGGGATATCGAGCAATGATGAACTATCAACGGATAATTGTCTTGTTGAGTCTGCTCGCGTGCGCCGGGCTAACGTCGGCGCAGCAGCCACAGCCGAAACAGCAGGAAACCGTACAGGACGGGATCAAGGTCAAGCCGCTGTCGGCATGGCGCAAGCTGCAGCCTGAACAGCAGGTCGATGATCAGACCAGCGCGCAATACGCCAGCCTGCTGTCGCAAGCGAAGCAGCAGGGCGCGCTGCTGCCGGACACGCATCCGCAAGTGATCCGGTTGCGCGCGATCGCCAAACGGCTGGTTCCATTTACTGCGCGCTGGAATCCGGCTGCGGCCCAATGGCGTTGGCAAGTCAACCTGCTCGATTCGGACCAGGTCAACGCGTTTTGCATGCCGGGTGGGCGGATTGCGTTTTTCAGCGGAATCATCACCAGCCTGAAGCTGACGGACGACGAAGTGGCAGTCGTGATGGGCCACGAAATCGCCCATGCGCTACGCGAGCATGGACGCGAGCGGGCCGCGAAAGCGGGCGCCACCTCGCTGGTCGGAAAACTGGCTGGCGCCGGCTTGTCGGCCTGGCTGGGGATCGACCCGCGCATCACCGACAGCGTCACCGGCGGCGCGGCCCAGGTATTGATCTTGAAGTTCTCGCGCGAGGAAGAAACCGAAGCCGATCTGGTCGGTCTGGACGTGGCCGCGCGCGCCGGATTCGATCCGCGCGCCGGGATCGCCTTGTGGCGCAAGATGGGCGCCCTGAACAAACGCACACCGCTGCCATGGCTCTCGACCCACCCGACCGGCGACAATCGGATTTCGGAAATGAATCGCCATATGAGTCTGCTGCTGCCGCTGTACGCGCGCAACAAGGGGGTGCGGGTCGACGCGCTGCCGCCATATCGCACCGTCGCTGCGAACTAGGGCAAGGGCGCGCGTGAAACCGGGCACAAAGGCGCCGCTGCCGATCAGGGACGGGGTAGCACCCAGCTACCTGTGGCTGCCCGAAGGGCGCTGGGACAATCTGCTCGGCTTTCTCGACCAGCGCTTTCCCGACGTGGGCAGCGCAACCTGGCTGGCGCGCATGGCGCGCAGCGAAGTGATGGACGGCGCAGGCATCGCGCTCGGGCCGGACAGCGCGTTTCAGCGCGGCATGCGAATCTGGTATTACCGTGAGCTCGAACGCGAGACGCCGATCCCGTTTGAGGCGCAGATCCTGTTCCAGGACGCGCACTTGCTAGTGGTCGACAAACCCCATTTTCTGCCAATGATTCCGAGCGGACGCTTCTTGCAGGAAACCCTGCTGGTGCGCCTGAAGAAAAGCCTGGGACTCGATGACTTGACGCCGATCCACCGGCTGGACCGGGAAACGGCCGGCGTCGTCATTTTTTCGCACCACCAGGCCAGCCGCGGCGCCTACCAGTCGCTGTTCCAGCAGCGCAGCGTCGAGAAGGAATACGAGGCGCTGGCGGCGCCGCTGCAAGGCGTGCGGTTCCCCTTGGTGTACCGCAGCAAGATGGTGGAAGGCACGCCGTTTTTCCGAATGCGGGAAGTAGCCGGCGAGCCCAATTCGGAAACCGAAATCGATGTGATCGAGCAGCGGGCCGATGCCACGCTGTACCGCTTGCGACCGCACACGGGCCGCAAGCACCAGTTGCGGGTGCACCTGGCCGCGCTCGGGATCCCCATCATCAACGACGCATTTTATCCAGTGGCGCTGCCGTGCAAAGAGGACGATGTCTCGCACCCGCTGCAACTGCTGGCGCGCGCGATAGCGTTTACCGACCCCTACACAGGGCAGCGCCGGCATTTCGAGAGCTTGCGCTCACTCTAAGCGCGCAGGCTGTTACCACCTCACACCGTATAGTCGATCGTCAGCGGGGCGTGGTCGGAGAAGCGCTCATCCTTGTAGATCGATACCGCCTTGGCCTGCGCGGCGATGCCGGGCGTGGCGATGTGATAGTCGATGCGCCAACCTACGTTCTTGGCCCACGCCTGGCCGCGGTTGCTCCACCAGGTGTATTGCTCGGGACGCTTGTCGATGCCGCGGTGCACATCGACCAGGCCGACTTCATCGAACACGCGCGTGAGCCAGGCGCGCTCCTCGGGCAGGAAGCCGGAATTTTTCTTGTTGCCTTTCCAGTTCTTGAGGTCGATTTCCTGATGCGCGATATTCCAGTCGCCGCAGATGACGACCTCGCGCCCTTCCGCCTTGAGCGCCAGCAGGTGTGGCAAGAACAGCTCCATGAATCGAAACTTTGCCTCCTGCCGCTCGGGCGAGGAAGAGCCGGACGGGCAATACAGCGAGATGATGGTCAGGCTGCCGAAGTCGCAGCGCACATAGCGCCCCTCGGCATCGAATTCCGGGCTGCCGAAACCGATGTGCACGGCGTCCGGTGCGGTCTTGCTGTAAATGCCGGCGCCTGAATAGCCTTTTTTCTCGGCATAGTGAAAATGGCCATGGTAGCCGCCCGGGGTCAGAAATTCCGGCGTCATGTCCGCTACTTGCGCCTTCAGCTCTTGCACGCAGACGAAGTCAGCCGCTTGCGCGGCCATCCAGGTAAAAAAGCCTTTTTTTGATGCAGAACGGATCCCGTTGAGGTTGGCGGAAATTATTTTTGGCATAGGTTTTGAGAGAATGGGGTAGGGCGGGGCAACAGGATCGACGATTGTCGATTGTCGCTTGTTGTGCGGCGGGATTAAAATACAGCCACTTTCAATCAATGAGGCAATCGTGGACAATTTACGGCAACAGTTTATCGCGTTTTCAGTGTCGGCGGGCGTATTGCGGTTCGGCGATTTCACGACCAAGGCTGGGCGCCAGTCTCCGTATTTTTTCAATGCCGGCCTGTTCCACGAAGGCGCCACATTGGCGCAACTGGCCCAGTTCTACGCCCAGACCCTGCTCGACTCCGGGGTCGAATTCGACATGCTGTT